>DASRRF010000742.1:0-1675 GCA_035695905.1 Micromonosporaceae bacterium
GGCAGTACGCCGTACCGCCGCAGCTTGACACGCTCGACGAGAACCCGATGGTCCGGTTGTCCGGCTGGGCGGTCAACCCGGAACAGCACCTGCTGGACGCCACAGTGGACACCGACACCCGGCTGCGGCTGGCCGTACTGCGCGACTACGACGGGGTCACCTGGCGGGTCGGCGCCACGTACCGCCAAGCCGGCCGGGCGCTGCCGCCGACTGCGGAGTCCCCAGTGGACAGTGGGCCGACCGAACCCGTACGGCAGACCGTGACGATCGCCGAGCTGAGCGGGCACCTGGTACCTGCCGTGGGGGTACCGCGCCGGGTGGACGGGGTACGGGTCGCGTACGACGCCGGCAGCGGTACGCTCGCGCGGCCCGAGGGCCTCGGGCCGGGGCTGCGGTACACGGTCCGCTCGCAACGATCCCGGCCGGACGTGAACCTGCTGCCCGCCGCCGAGGTGCCGGCCGGCCCGGCGGTGGCCCGGCTGCTCGCGCTCGGCGCACCGCCGCCGGGCGACATCGAGCGCCTGGCGCGGCAGCTCGTCGAGGGCCAGGGCGCACCGTACCAGCGGGCGGCGACGATCGAACGGTTCCTCGCCGAGCACTACCGGTTGGCGGCCGACGCGCCGAGCGGGCACGCGTACCCGAACCTGGCGTTCTTCCTCTTCGGTCCGCGTGCGGCGGGCGGGCAGCGCGGAACCTCCGAACAGTTCTCCGCGGCGTTCGCCGTACTCGCGAGGATCGTCGGGCTACCCACCCGGATCGTGGTCGGCTTCACGGTCCGGGCCGGCGCCCCGCGGGTCACCGGCGCCGACGCGCTGGCCTGGCCGGAGGTGCTGTTCACCGGCGTCGGCTGGGTGGCGTTCCATCCGCTGCCCGATCCGGACAGCCCGGCCCGGCCGGTCGAGGAGGACTTCCGGCCCCGGCCCGAGACATCGGTACCGCCGCCGAGCGAGCCACCGACGATCGCGGTGTCCCTGCCGCCGGCTCGCGCCGTTGCCAGCGAACCGGCGGCGGCCCCCGGTGGTACCGGCACCGCGCTGCCGGTGGTCGGCGCGTCGCTCGGCGGCGTTGTCCTGCTGGGTGTGATCGCGTTTGCGGTCGCCGTACCCCTGCTGCGGCGGGCGCAACGACGGCGGCGACTGGACCGCGGACCGCCACCACAGCGGGTGGCCGGCGCCTGGCGGGAGCTGACCGACGCGTTGCGGCTGTCCGGCCGGGCGGCCGGACCGGAGCTGGCCGCGACCGAGGTGGCCGCGCACGCGCGCACCGCGGCCGAACTGCCGCGGGCCGCGCACCGGCGGGCCAGTGTGCGGCTGCCCACGCCACCGCTGGATGAGCTGGCCGCCGCGGTCAACGTCGCCGGCTTCAGCCCCGACCCGCCCGGCGACGAGGTTGCCGCCCGGGCCGGCGCGCAGGCCGTGGCGTACGTGGCCGAGCTGCGCGCCCGCCGGCCGATCTGGCAGCGTCTACTGTGGAGCTTGCACCCCGGCCCGCTGCTCCGGTCCTGGCGCCGCTGACGCTGCGATGGCCCTGGCGCCGCTGGCGCTGCGGTGGCTCTAGCGCTCGGGGCCGCGGCGCAGCACGGCGTCGGCCCGGGCGCGGGTCGTCGCGATCAGCGCCGCGTTCGCCTCGTCGCTGCGGTAGACCCAATCCCGCGCGGCCTGTTCGTCCAACCCGC
>DASRRF010000743.1:0-11963 GCA_035695905.1 Micromonosporaceae bacterium
GATGCCGGACAGCTCGGTGCCGACCAGGATCGTGTTGGCGTTCGTCGGGTCGAAGGCGACGGTGTGCACCTGGGTACCGATGAACGGCACCGAGAACCCCAGCCGCCCGTTGTCGGTCACCAGGCTGGTCAGCGCCGGTACGGAGGTCCAGGTGGCGCCGGCGTCGTGGCTGAACCGCATCTGGTTGGTGTTCGTGTCCGCGGCCAGCAGGGTCAGCGGGTTGTTCGGGTCCACGCCGAGCGCGGGTTCACCGAAGCGGAACGAGGCGTGCCCGGCGATCGCGGTGCCGACGGTGATGGTGGCGGTGGAGATGGTGGTGACCACGGCGGGATTACCGGTGTTCACCCCGGTGATCTTCAGCAGGCCGCCGGTGGTCAGCTGGTAGATGGTCGGATCGGTGGCGGGACCGGTGACGATCGGGTGCCCGGTCAGCCCGGAGCCGGTGGATACGCCGGCGACCGCGGTCCAGTTGCTGCCCGCGTCGGTGGTCAGGTACAGCTGGTTCGTGCCGGGGGTCGGCACGCTCCACTGGACGTACGTGTTGGCCTGCGGGCGCAGCAGCATCGGGTTGCCGCCGGGCGAGCCGGCGTTCTGCCCGGGCGGGCTGTTCCAGCCCGAAATACCGCCCAGGTGTACGTTGGCCTGCTGGATCACGCAGGCGCCGCAGGTCATGTACGTCAGTCGCTGCCCGGCATCCGACGGGGTGACCCGCAGGGCCTGGAAGTCGTATCCCTCGCAGCAGTCGCTGTTCGGCCAGGTGGCGCCGTTGTCGGACGACGCGTAGATGCTGTTGTCCTGGGTACCGAACCACAGGTCAGTGTGGTCGGGGTGGATCTGGCCGCTGAGCTCGTACACCTGCAGGGCGTTGAACCCACCGTTGGACGTACCTGATCCGGCAACCATCGCGAAGTTCGCGCCGCAGTCCCCGCTGGACTCGAACCCTCCATCGCCGTACTTGAATGTGGCACAGTCGGTGCCGTCGGTGGTGAAGGCGAGCCCGGCCGGGTCGGCGTGCCCCTGCCCGACATTGGCCGAACCCGAGGGCAGGCCGGTGCACCGTACACCCACCACATTGGCGGTACACGTGCCCCTGCTGACGTCGAGGCCGCCGCTGAAGTAGATCGCGAAGTGGTCAGCGTTGCCGTCGTGCACCACCCGGGTGTAGACCCACGGTTGACGCGACGGGCACGATGCGCCGACCTGGGTCCAGTTCGCGCCGGCGTCGTCGGACTCCATCAGGAAGAAGACTCCCTTGGGAGTGGCGACGCTGCCGCCGCACAACGACGTCGAGGAGCCGGGGCTCATTGCGAACACCACGCCACCCTCTTGCGGCGCGGTGGCCACATCGTGTGTGGTGGCCCCGTTGTAGCCCTCGCCGCAGCCCTGACCGGCACCCCCGGTACCGCCCGGGATGAGGGTCGGCCCGCTGGTCAGAGTCACCGTGCCGGCGGTGTTGGTGTAGCGCACGTGCCCGCCGGTGGCGCACGCGTCAATCTGTCCGCCGGACCGCGCGGTCACTGACAAAATCTTCGACCCAGCGGTACGGGTGAACGTCGCGCCCTGGTCGGAGGAGACCATGAGCCCGCAGTTCGTACCCACATACACGTTCGTGGTGGACGGTTCGAACGCGACGCCCCACGCGTCGAAATCACCATTGTCACCCGGACAGGTGGTGCCGTTGATGGTCGCCCGGCTCCAGTTCACCCCGGCGTCGGTGCTGCGCCAGATGCCGCCCTTGTGCTGGGTGTCACCCGTACGGGCGGTGGTGGCCAGGACCACGCTGGCGTTGTTCGGCGCGAACTTGATGTCCTCCATGCGGAACGGGATCAGCGAGTCGACATGCGACCAGTGCGCGCCGGTGTCGGTGGAACGGAATACGCCACCGCTGTCGGTCGCCGCCAGCACCAGTGCCGGATCGGCCGGGCTGACGTCTCCGCCGACCGTACGACCGCCAAACTTCGTCGGAACCTGCGGCTGGAACTCCGACACCGACGAGGGCGGTGGCGAGGCCGCGGCCGGCGCGGCGGTCAACCCCACGGACACGGTGATGCTCACCGCGGCCAGCGGGACCGCGAGCGCCAGGGCGGCCCCCGACGCCGTCCAGCGGGCACGTTTCACAGCCGGAGACGTACTCATACCTGCTCCTCCACAGTGGACGGAACGGCGACAAGACGCCGAGCACGAACAGCCAAACATCGCTGCGCGGGATACGTTGCGACTGTGTCCTAGATCCGGCACGGGCGGACCAATGTCAGACCCCCCGGTTACCGTCCGGCCATGGACAACAACTTCGACTTCTTCGTCGGCACCTGGACGTCACAACAGCGCCGGCTGCGCGAGCGCCTGGCCGGCAGCGACGACTGGGACGAGTTCCCCGGTACCCACAGCTGCTGGAGCGTGCTGGACGGTGCCGGCAACTTCGATGAGGCGGTGTTTCCCACCCTGGGGTTCAGCGGAGTGACGCTGCGCCTGTACGACAAGTCACGGGACGAGTGGTCGTTGTACTGGGCCAGCAGCACGTCCGGGCTGTCCCTGCCGCCGGTGGTCGGCCGCTTCGGCGACGACGGGCGCGGCGCGTTCACCTGCGGCGACGTCTACCACGGCCGGCCGATAACGGTCCGTTACCTGTGGTTGGACATCACCCCCACGACGTGCCGGTGGGAGCAGGCGTTCTCCACCGACGGCGGCGCCACCTGGGAGACCAACTGGATCGCCGAGTTCACCCGTACGGGCTAACGGTCCTCGATCACGAGCCAGACGCCGACGGCCGGCTCGGTGCCGTCGTTGCGGTACCGGTGCGGCGTGGTGGAGTCGAACGAGATGGCGTCGCCGGGGCGCAACGACATCTCCTCGAAGCCGAGCGTGAGGGCGAGCGCACCGCTGATCAGGTAGCCGTACTCCCAACCCGGATGGCGCATGAGGTCGCCGGTGCTGGACGACGAGCCACCGGGCGCGTACGTCACGAGCAGGAAGTCGACGTGGAGCGGCGGCAGTTCACCGAGGCGCTCCCAGGTGACCCCGGAGTCCAGCGTGAGCACCTGGCGTTGGGCCGGGCGTACCAGCGGACCGAGCCGGGTGCCGCGCGCCGCGCCCAACGCCTCCAGCACGGTGACGGGCAGTCCGCTGCCGACCGGCGGCTGCGCCGGTGCGACCTCGAAGACGTCCTGTACCGACATGCCCAGTGCGTTGGTGATCGCGTAGAGCGTGCTCACCGACGGCCGGGACTTGCCGGTCTCGATCTGCGAAATCATGCTCGCGGAGACGCCGACGTCGCGGGCCAGGGCCCGCAGGCTGATGCCCCGCCGCACGCGCACCTCGCGGATCCGTTCACCCAGGGAAGGTACGTCGGACGCTGGCATGCTCCCCCTCACTGCGTCAAGCGCCACTTTACAGGGTGCGGAGCACGTGTTAAGTATTACTGGACGCACCTCGCCGTCCCCCGGGGGGAGTGGTCGCCCGTGGCTATCCGAACCTACGGCACGAACGCCGTCGACTGGGAGCAGCGCGTCGATCTCGACCGGATGCGGACCGAGCGGTTGGGCCGCCTCAAGGACTCGCTGAACCGCTCTGAGCTCGGCGCCCTGCTCGCGTTCGACTTCGCCAACATCCGGTACATGACGTCCACCCACATCGGTACCTGGGCGATGGACAAGCTCATCCGGTTCGCGCTGCTGCCGCGCGGTGCCGAGCCGGTCAGCTGGGACTTCGGCTCAGCGGCCCGCCACCACCAGCTCTACAACCCATGGCTGGACGGCACCGCGCGGGCCCGGGCCGGCATCTCCACGCTGCGCGGCGCGTTCAACCCGGCGGCCGGGATCGCCGAGGAGGTGGCCCGTAAGGTCGCCGACGAGCTGGCCGGGTACGGGCTGGCGGATCAGCCGGTCGGGGTCGACCTCATCGAGATGCCGGTACTCGCCGCGCTGCAGGCGGCCGGGCTCACCGTTGTCGACGGGCAGCAGGTCTTCCTCGACGCCCGGCGGATCAAGACACCGGACGAGATCTCGCTGCTGACCCAGGCGTGCTCCATGGTGGACGCTGCGTATGAGGAGCTCTATTCATTCCTCCGTCCGGGGGTACGCGAGAACGAATGCGTCGGGCTCGTCGCGAAGGTGCTCTACGACCTGGGCAGCGAGTACGTCGAAGGGGTCAACGCGATATCCGGCGAGCGCTGCGCGCCGCACCCGCACGTCTACAGCGATCGGCTGATCCGCCCCGGCGACCCGGCGTTCTTCGACATCCTGCACAGCCACTTGGGGTACCGGACCTGCTATTACCGGTGCTTCGCGGTCGGCAGCGCGTCGCCCGCCATGCGCGACGCCTACCTGCGCTGCCGCGAGTACATGGACCGGGCCATCGCGCTGGTCAAGCCGGGCGCGACCACCGCCGACATCGTCGCGGTGTGGCCGTCCGCAACCGAGTTCGGGTTCCCGGACGAGGAGGCCGCGTTCGCCCTGCAGTACGGGCACGGCGTGGGTCTGTCCATCTGGGAGAAGCCGATCTTCAGCCGGCTCGTCTCGCTCGATCACCCGGAGCCGCTGGAGGAGGGCATGGTCTTCGCCCTCGAGACGTACTGGCCCGCCGCGGACGGCTGGTCGGCCGCGCGGATCGAGGAGGAGCTGGTCGTCACCGCGACCGGATGCGAGGTCATCACGAAGTTCCCGGCCGAGGAGCTGCTCGTGGCGGGGCAGCGGTACTGGACGGCCGGCGGCGTACTGAACACCGAACGCGAAGCTCAGTCCCACCTGAACACCGCGGCCGGGCGCCATGAATGACACCGCCGAGCTGCTCGACCTATACCGGCAGATGGCGGTCATCCGCCGTACCGAGAAAGCCGCCCAGGATCTGTTCCTGGCCGGCCTGGTGAAGGGTACGACCCATCTGGCCGCCGGGCACGAGGCGATCGCGGTCGGTGCGAGCGCGGCGCTGCGGCCGGACGACTACGTGTTCGCGACGTACCGCGGGCACCATCACGCGATGGCCCGCGGTGCCACCCCGGAGGCGTGCCTGGCCGAGCTGATGAGCAAGGCGACCGGGTTGTGCCGGGCCAAGGGTGGCTCGATGCACCTCACCCACGCGGCCGGCAACATGCTCGGCTCGTATGCGATTGTCGGCGCGCATCTGCCCATTGCCGTCGGTGCCGCCTGGTCCGCCAACCTGCGCGGCACCGACCAGATAGCTGTAGCTTTCTTCGGGGATGGCGCAACCAACATCGGCGCTTTCCACGAGGCGCTCAACCTCGCCGCGGTATGGCGGCTGCCGGTCGTCTTCGTCTGCGAGAACAACCTGTACATGGAGTACACGCCGATCGCGGCGGTGACCGCGGTAGCCAACCCGGCCGCGGACCGGGCATCCGCGTACAACCTGCCGGGCAGTGTGATCGACGGCAACGACGTGCTCGTGGTACGTGACGCGGTACGGCGGGCCGCCGAACGGGCCCGGGCCGGTGACGGGCCGACGGTCATCGAGGCACGGACGTACCGCCACTATGGACACAGCCGTACCGATCCGGCGAAGTACCGGCCGGAGGAGGAGGTAGCCGAGTGGCTCGCGCGTGACCCGCTCGCGTTGGCCCGAGCGCGCCTGGCCCAGCTGGGCGTACCCGACGACACCGTGGCACACGCCGACGCGTACGCGGAGCAGGTCGTGGCCGAGGCGGTCGACGCGGCAAAGGCGGCGCCGGACGCGGACCTGCGCGAGGCGTTCACCGACGTGTGGGCGGACGGCGGCGCGACATGGCGGAGCTGACCACAATCACCTACCGCGAGGCGGTCGCCGAGGGCATCGCCCGGGAGATGCGCCGCGATCCGACCGTGGTCTGCCTCGGCGAGGATATCGGTGCCGCGGAAGGGGTTTTCAAGACGACGGTCGGGCTCTTCCATGAGTTCGGGCCGCGCCGGGTCTGGGACACTCCGATTTCGGAACAGGCGATTGTCGGCGCGGCGATGGGCGCCGCGATGACCGGGATGCGCCCGGTCGCGGAGGTCATGTTCTCCGACTTCCTCGCATGCTGCTGGGACTACCTGGCCAACGAGATCCCGAAGGTGCGGTACATGACCGGCGGTCAGGTGACCGTCCCGCTGGTCGTGCGTACGGCCAACGGAGGCGGGCTCGGGTTCGGTGCCCAGCACTCGCAGGCCGTGGAGAACTGGGCGTTCGCCGTACCCGGGTTGAAGATTGCCGCACCGTCCACACCGGCGGACGTCATCGGCCTGATGGCCTCGGCCATCCGCAGCGACGACCCGGTCATCGTCTTCGAGCACAAAGGACTGTTCGCCAGCAGGGGACCGACCGCACCGCCGGATCACGTCGTACCCCTGGGAGAGGCCGCGGTGCGCCGACCCGGCGGCGACATCACGTTGGTCGCCTTGGCATCCACCGTGTCGACCGCACTCGCCGCCGCCGACCGGCTCGCGGCGGACGGCATCGAGGTCGAGGTCATCGACCTGCGGTGCCTTGTGCCACTGGACATCCGCACCGTACTGGAGTCGGTCGGGCGGACCGCCCGGCTGGCGATCGTCGAGGAGAACCCGTACCAGGGCGGCTGGGGCGGCACGGTCGCCTCGATCGTCGCCGACGAGGGCTTCGAGTCGCTGGACGCACCGATCCGGCGGATCGCCGCGGCCTGCGTGCCACTGCCCTTCGCGGACGTACTCGAAGACCAGGTCATTCCCAGCGTCGAGCGCGTGACCGGGGTGGTACGCGCGCTCGCCGCCTACTGACTTCTCACCCAGACCTTCTCAACGAGGCCCGAGGAGATGGCCATGAGCAACCGGACCCTCATCCGTGGTGGCACCGTCCTGTCCATGGACCCCGCGATCGGCAACTTCAGGCAGGCCGATGTCCTTATCGATGGTACGAAGATCGCCGAGGTCCGCCCCGGCATCGAAGCCACCGACGCCGATGTCGTCGACGCCTCGAACACCGTTGTGATGCCCGGCTTCGTCGACTCCCACCGGCACATGTGGGAGGGCATCCTACGCAACATCGGCACCGACGTCCCGCTGGAAGGCGAGGCGAGCTACCTGGCCTTCATCCTGGGTACGCTGGCCCCGGCGTACCGGCCGGAGGACGCGTACGCCGGGGATCTGGTCAGCGCGCTGGGCGCGATCAACGCCGGCATCACCACGGTGCTCGACTGGTCGCACATCCAGGCATCGCCGGAGCACACCGACGCGGTCATCTCCGCGCTGAAGGAATCCGGGCTGCGGTCGGTGTTCGCGTACGGCTTCCCGTGGTGGGGCGAGTGGAACCCGAGCCAGCCCGAGTGGTTCCAGCGCGCGGCCAGTACCCACTTCTCGTCAAGCGACCAGATGCTGACGCTCGCGCTGGCCGCGCCGGGACCGGAGTTCACCCCGTTCGACTTCGCGAAGGCGCATTGGGAACTGGCTCGCGGGGTCGGCGCCCGGATCACCGCGCACGTCGGCGTCGGCTCGTTCGGCCAGCACGGCAAGGTGGCCGAGATGGGCCGGGCCGGCCTGCTCGGGCCGGACACCACGTACATCCACTGCACCACGCTGAACGACGACGAGGTGCAGATGATTGTGGACACCGGCGGCACAATCTCGCTGTCCGTACCGGTCGAGATGATGATGGGCCATGGAATGGTACCCACACAGCGTTTCCTGGACCGCGGGCTACGGCCGAGCCTGAGCGTCGATGTCGAGACGAACGTCCCCGCCGACATGTTCACCCAGATGCAGGCGGTGCTGTCGCTTCAGCACGCGCTCGTCTTCGACCGGAAGTTGGGCGGCGAGGAGGATGTGCCGCCCGCGATGACGACCCGGGACGTACTCGAATGGGCCACTGTGGAGGGTGCCCGCGCCAACGGCCTGCAGGACAAGGTGGGCAGCCTGACCCCGGGCAAGGAGGCCGACCTCATCATGCTCCGTACCGATGCCATCAACGTGCTTCCGGTCAACGACCCGATCGGCGCGGTAGTGATGGGTATGGATACCAGCAATGTGGACTCGGTGTTCATCGCCGGGCGTGTCATGAAGCGCGGCGGCAGGCTCGTCGGCGCGGATCTGCACCGGGTCGCCACGCTGGCGCAGCAGTCGAGGGACTATGTGGTGGCCAAGTCCGGGTTCCAGCTCCCCACAATCTAGAGGTGTGACATGGCGGGCTCCGTGGTTGTCATCGGCGGTACGGCGGGCCTCGGGCGCGAGGTCGCCCGGCGCTACGCCGGGCGGGGCCGGGACGTGATCCTGACCGGCCGGGATGCGGCCCGCACGGCGAAGGTTGCCGGCGAGCTCGGCGGCCCGGTGCGCGGCATCGCCCTCGAGCTCGCCGAGCCCGCCGGCATCGCTGAGGCCCTGTCCGGGGTCGGCCCGGTCGACCGGCTCGTGCTCGCGGCGATCGACCGGGATACCAACACCGCTTCCGGGTACGACATCGCCGCGGCACTGCACCTGGTCACTCTCAAGCTAATCGGCTACACCGAAGTGGTACACACCTTGGCGCCCCGGCTCTCCGGCGACGCAGCGATCCTGGTCTTCGGCGGGATGGCCCGGCTGCGGCCGTACCCCGGATCCATGACAGTCAGTACGGTGAACGCCGGCGTGCTCGGGATGGTCCGCAACCTCGCGGTGGAGCTGGCGCCGATCCGGGTCAACTCGATCCACCCGGGCATCGTCAGCGACAGTCCATTCTGGAGCGACAAGCCACCCGAGGTGCTGGAGGCGTTCCGGTCCGGTACGTTGACCGGCCGGCTGGCGACGATGGGCGACGTCGTGGGCGCGGTGGAGTTCCTGCTGGAGAACCCCGCGGTCAACGGCGTCGACCTGGTGCTGGACGGCGGTTGGCGGTGACCCGGTGAGCGCGGTCGCGGTGGTCGGTACCGGCCGGATGGGCGCGGCCATGACGGCGCGGCTGTGCGGGGCGGGCCACGACGTGACCGTGTTCAACCGCACCCGGTCGCGGGCCGCCGAGGTCGCCGCGCACACCGGTGCGACGGTCGCGGAGACCGTGCGGGAGGCGGCCCAGCACGCGGATGTCGTGTTCGTCTCGCTCGCCGACGACACCGCGGTCCGGGCCGTGTACGCCGGGCTCGTCAGCGGGCTGCGCGAGGGCGCGGTGGTACTGGAGACCAGCACCGTCCACCCGGACACCGTGCGCGCGCTCGCACCGGACGTGGAGGCGCGGTCCGCCTCGCTGCTGGATACCCCGGTCTCCGGCAGCGTCCCGCTGGTCGAGCGCGGTGAGCTGACTGCGATGGTCGGCGGCTCCGCGGATGCACTGGCAGCGGCCCGCCCGGTGCTGGCCGCGATCGCCTCGCGGGTGTTCCATCTCGGCCCGCTGGGAACCGGCGCCACGATGAAGCTTTCTGTCAACGCCGTGGTGCACGCGCTCAACCAGGCGCTCGCCGAAGCGCTGGTACTGGCCGAGAAGGCGGGGGTGGACCGCGCTCTCGCGTACGAGGTGTTCGCGGAGAGCGCGATCGCCGCGCCGTTCGTGCATTACAAGCGCGACGCGTTCGTACGGCCGGACGAGGCCGTTGTCGGGTTCTCCCTCGACCTGGTGGCCAAGGACCTCGAACTCATCCATGCCCTCGCGCAGCGGGTTGGCGCCCGGATGGACCAGCTGGCCGCGACCCGCCAGGTGGTCGGGCAGGCCGTGGCCGACGGGTACGGCCGGCGCGATCTCAGCGCGATCGCCGAACTGCTTCGCCTCGGCTAGCGTCAGGAGGCCCAGAAGCGTTGCAGGACCTCGGCCACGGCCTGCGGATCCTCGGCCATCCAACAGTGCTCAAGCTCGCCCAGCCGGGCGGTCTCGGCGCCGAGCCGGCCGGCCACGTCCAACGACATGCGCTCCTCCTCGGGCGGGTCCGGCAGCAGCAGGACCAGTCCACGGGAACGGGTCGGGCCGGTAACGTCTCCCCACCAGTCGGCGCCGACATTCGGCGCCGCGGAGCGGTAGAAATCCAGGATGCAGCGGCTCATTGTCTCGTCGTGCGTCGCGCCGATGGCCCTGGCCTCTTCAACGGGTACGCCCGCGGCCGCCAGCCGTGACGCGGTACTACCCGGATCCTGCGGGTCCGCCTCGCGCATGGCCTTCATCAGGTCTTCCCCGACGCCCGGTGTCTGCAACCTGTGTACCCGTTCGGCCCACTCGAAGTCCGGATGGAAGATGGGTGCCACGTCGACCGCGAAGCTGCGCACCTCGGTGTTGTACGCGGTCACCACCCGGAGGGCGAGCAACGCCCCCACGTCGTGCCCGACAAGATCGATCGGACCGTCGACTCCCGCCAGCTCGTCGGCGAGCCAATCCGCGTACGCGTCCTTGGTCGCGCTGAAGCCGGCCGGCCGCGCGGCGCCGAATCCGGGGAGCGACAACGCCACCGAGTCACCGCCGAGAACTCCGCGCAGCGAGTCCCAGATCCGCACGGTCTCCGGAAAGCCGTGTACGAACACCGTGGTCATGCCCGCACCCTATCGTGATCTATTCGTCAGAGGTCGACCACGGTGAGCCAGTCGGCCGACCGCGCCCGGTAGCCGTACCGGTCCATCAACCCGTGTACGACGGCCGGGATGTGCGCCGCGCCGTAGACCACCGCGACCTCGATGTCCTCGTCACCGCGCTGCTCGTGTATCCGGCACAACGCAGCCAGCAGCCGGCCGTCACGATCGCCGTCGATTGCCGCCTCCATCTCCGGAAACTGCTCAGCCGCCTCCTCGTCCTCCGGTGATGGCAGGTCGTACTGCTCCGTCGACCGGGTCCAGATCGCACGGGTACCACCGAACAAGCGGGCTATCACAATCACCGGCAGTACGCACCACATCGTCAGCCGATGCGCCAACGGCGCCCGCTTCCAGCCGGCCACGAACTCGTCCCGGCTGACATCCGGACAGAGCACCTCCACACCGAACGACGCGTAGTCGATGTCCTGCCTGACCAACCGGGCACGCCGGTTGAACCGTAGTACGCGGTAGCTGAGCGTCAACGCGCTAATCAGTACGGAACGCCCCCGCTCCCCACGGCCAACGCCTTCGGCAACAATCACATCCGCCCGCTTGAGCCGCGACGTCACCGCGGCGTAGAACGCGGGCCGAGCCATATGAATCATCGGGTACAGGACGAACTGCAGCGGTGACTGCTTCCTCCGCAACCGGATCACGGCCGACCGTACCGCCAGATCCGTCACCTCAATGATCTGCACACCCACCTCCTGTCGCCGTGCCCGCGATCATAGGGCGTCGCCTCCACATCGTGTTCACGTCTTCTGCGCGGTACCCGCATACGCCGGCCGTACCGTCCGGGTATGCGGGTCACCCTGATTCTGCCGGCGTTGACCGAGGCGACGAGCCCGTTCTTCCGCCCCATCAAGTACTCGCTGTTTCCTCCGCTGGGTCTGGCCACGCTGGCCGGGTACCTACGCGGCGACGATGAGGTGACGCTTTTCGACGAGCACGTCGAGCGGCTGCGGCTCGACGACGACGAACCCGATCTGGTGGTGATCCAGCCGTACATCACCTCTGCGCGACGGTCGTACCAGCTCGCCGACGCGTACCGCTCCCGCGGCGTACACGTGGCAATGGGCGGCCTGCACGTGACCTCGCTACCCGACGAGGCGGCGGCGCACGCCGATACGGTCTTCATCGGGCCGGGCGAAGACACCTGGCCGGTGTTCCTCGACGACCTACGCCACGGGCGCCCGCTGGCCCGGTATGTCTCCACCGATCGGACGCTGACCGGGTTGCCGCCGGTACGCCGCGATCTGATAAAGCGACATCGCTACCTCGTACCGAATTCGATAGTCGTATCGCGTGGCTGCCCGCACCACTGCGACTTCTGTTACAAGGACGCGTTCTTCACCGGCGGCCGGTCCTTCTACACGCAAACCGTCGACGCGGCGCTCGCCGAGATCGACCGGCTGCCGGGCCGCCACGTCTATTTTCTCGACGATCACCTGCTCGGCAACCGGCGCTTCGCCGAGGCGCTGTTCGCGGGCATGGAAGGCACCGGAC
>DASRRF010000744.1:0-10150 GCA_035695905.1 Micromonosporaceae bacterium
ACCGATCGACTCGTGCAGCAACCTGCTGTAGGCCGGCGCGTAGACCAGCTCGTCCGGGCCGGCCTCGCGCAACCGGCGCAGCAGGTGTACGAACCCGGCCGCGTCGAACGTCTCCGGCGCACCCTTGCGATCGGCCAGACCGAGTCGCCGAAGCTCTACATTGGACAGATGAAACCCATCCATGGGTACGGACACCGCACTCTCCTCGCCGTGCGCGTCGCGCAACGCGGCGGCCAGCGCAATGGCCAATGTGGACTTGCCGGCGCCGGGCGGTCCGGCGATGCCGATCAGCGCCCGACGGCCGGCTACGGCCAGCGGCGCCACCGCCGCGAGCGCGGCCGGCAGCGCGTCCGGTGTCACTGCGCGCTCAGCCCGGCGACCATCCGGCGCATCGCGGCCAGCCAGCCGTCCGGGTCGGCGACCTTGCGGGCCGCGTACCCGGCGACCTCCTGGTGCGGCAGGATCAGGAACCGCTCGTCGGCAAGCCCGGCGACCACCGCCTCGGCCACCTCGTCCGGGCTGAGCACCCGGCCGGACGCCTCGGTGACCCGCGCGCCGAGGTGCCCCTGGGCCAGCCCGGCGGCCAGCATCGGGGTGTCCACTCCTTGCGGGCACAGCGCGCTGACCCGGATGCCACGGTCGCCGTAGGTGACCGCCAGCCACTCCGCGAAGCCGACCGCGGCGTGCTTGGTCACCGTGTACGGCGCGTCGCCGACCGCTATCAGCAGCCCCGCAGCGGAACAGGTCTGCAGCAGGTACCCGGATCCGCGGGCGAGCATGGCCGGCAGTACGGCCCGGGCGGCGAGCACGTGGGCGAGTACGTTGACCGCCCACGCCCGGTTCCACTCCACTGTGGACATTTCGACGCCGCCGCCGCTCGCGATGCCGGCGTTGGAGCAGAACAGGTCGATCCGGCCGAACCGGGTCAGCACACCGTCCACAAGGGAGTTGACGTCCGCTTCGTCGGTGACGTCGACCCCGACCGGCACAGCCCGCGGGCCGATGTCCGAGGCGACCCGGCCGGCGCCATCGGAGTCCAGGTCGGCGACGACCACCGCCTCGGCGCCCTCGGCGGTGAACCGCCGGGTCAGCGCGGCGCCGATCCCGCCCGCGCCACCGGTGATGACGACCACCGCACCGTCCACCCGCACGACTCAACCCTCCACACTGGGCGGAACGAGTCCACGGAGCACAGTGGACAGACCACCCAGATCGAGGCCCGGCGGCGGGACCAGCGCGATCACCGGCACCTGTACGCCGGCAGCCACGTACTCAAGGACCTGCGACGCGCAGGACTCGGGCGAGCCGTGCAGCACGAGCGCGTCGACCACCTCGTCCGGTACGGCCGCCGCCCCGGCCCGCCGGTCGCCCGCGGCCCAGGCCCGCCAGAGCCCGTCCAGCGCGTCGCCGCGACCGAGCCACCGGTGGAACTCGGCGTACGCGGGGACGGTCAGGTACGCGGCGACCAGCCGGCGGCCGATCTCCCGGGCCAGCGCCACATCCGGCGTCGGGCAGACGAAGATCCGGGCAACCACCTCGAAGTCCGGCCGGGCCGGCGATCCCGCCGCGGCCAGCACGCCGGGTACGTCGGATGCGGAGAGCCAGTTGAGGATCACCCCGTCCGCCTCGGCCGCGGCCAGCCGCAGCATGCCCGGCCGCAGCGCGGCGAGCAGCACCGGCGGCGGCACCGCGGGCGGGCGTTCCAGCCGGAAACGGCGTACCGCGAACGTGGGGTACTTCTCGTCGACGAGTTCGCCGGCGAGCGCCCGGCGCAGGAACCTGAGCATGTCCCGGCTGCGCGGGTACGGGTCCTGGAACGGGATCGAGTTCCAGTCGCCGACGATCACCGGTGAGGACGCGCCGATGCCGAGCGCGAACCGGCCCGGCGCCGCCTCGGCGAGCGCCGCCGCGGTCATCGCGAGCAACCCCGGCCCGCGGGTGAACACCGGCGCGATCGCCGTGCCGATCCGTACCCCCGGCTGCCACGCGGCGGCGAGCGCGAGCGGCGTGAAGGCATCGGCGCCGGCCACCTCGGACGACCACAGATCGGTATAGCCCGCCTCGACAAGCCCCGCGTAGACCGCCCGGTGACCATCCAGCGGTACTCCGCCGAGCGGCACGGTCATGCCCCAGCGCATGGCCCGATCTTAGAGAGATTGCACAGCGTAGGGAAAGCGGGTCCGGGTGGGGGTACACGCGTGTGGTCAATGCTGGCACGACATGCCTACGCTCGGGCTTCTCCCCCGGGCGACCCCGGGGTGGCGCCGGCGCGAGGAGAAGGCACATGCACGAGAACGGATACCTCCGCTCCCCCACGATCCGCGACGACGATGTGGTGTTCGTCTGCGAGGACGATCTCTGGTCGGTCTCCGCCGGCGGCGGCCGGGCGTACCGGCTCACCGCCGGGGTGGCCGAGGCGAGCGAACCGCGGCTGTCCCCCGACGGGCGTCTGCTCGCCTTCGTGGGGCGCGAGGAGGGCGCACCCGACGTGTACGTGATGCCCGCGGGGGGCGGCACGGCGCGCCGGCTGACCTACCAGGGCGGCCTGTTGCTGGTGGCCGGGTTCGACCCGGTCGACGGATCGGTGATCTACGCGACCGACGCCGACCGGCCGTTCTTCCGCGACCGCTGGCTGCACAAGATCAGCCCGGACGGCGGGCTGCCCGAGCTGCTCCCGATCGGCAACGCGAGCGCGATCTCGTACGGCCCCGACCGTGGGGTCGTGCTCGGCCGGGTGGTCTCCGATCCGGCGCACTGGAAGCGGTACCGCGGCGGGCGCGCCGGCGACCTCTGGGTGGACCCGACCGGCGACGGCGAGTTCCACCGGCTGATCAAACTGAACGGCAACCTCACCGGCCCGTGTTGGGTCCGTGGTCAGGGTCCGGAGGGCGGCCAACGCCCGCCGGACCGGGACTACGGATTAGGCGGGCGGATCTTCTTCCTCTCCGACCACGAGGGCGTCGGAAACATCTACTCGTGTACGCCGGACGGCGCCGACCTGCGCCGGCACACCGACCACGAGGACTTCTACGCGCGCGGTCTGTCCACCGACGGCCGGCGGCTGGTCTACCACTGCGGTGGCGAGCTGTGGCTGCTGGACCCGGACGAGGCGCAGCCGCGCCGGATCGAGGTACGACTGGGCAGCTCGCGTACCCAGCGCAACCGGCAGTTCGTCACCGCCGACGAACACCTGGACACCGCGGCGCTGTCCGCCGACGGTGCCCGGCTGACCGTGACCGCTCGCGGCAAGGCGTACAGCTTCGGCACGTTCGGCGGCCCGGTACGCCAGCACGGCGAGCCGGACGGCGTGCGCTACCGGCTGCTCACGTACCTGCATGATGAGCGCCGCCTGATCGCCACCGCGGCCGACGACGGGGAGCGCGAGCTGCTCGTCCTGCTGGACGCGGACGGCCTGGCCGCACCCCGGCGGCTGACCGAGCTGGACACCGGCCGGGTGGCCGAACTCGTCCCGTCGCCGGTCGACGACCGGGTGGCCGTTGCCAACCACCGCAACGAACTGCTGCTGGTGGACCTGCGAACCGACGAGGTGTCGGTCAGCCGGCTCGATCACAGCGAGTTCGGGCGGATCGAGGACCTCGCCTGGTCGCCGGATGGCCGGTGGATCGCGTACGCCTACGAGGCGAGCGCGCAGACCTCGGTGATCAAGCTGGTCGAGCCGGCCACCGGGGCCACCCACCAGGTGACCGCGGAGGTCCTGCGGGACAAGCGACCGGCCTTCGACCCGCAGGGCCGCTACCTGTACTTCATCGGCCGGCGGCAGTTCGACCCGGTCTACGACGAGCTGCAGTTCGACCTCGGGTTCCCGCTGGGCAGCCGGCCGTACGCGGTGACCCTGCGGGCCGACGTACCCGCGCCGTTCGTACCCCGGCCGGCGCCGCTGACCCCGGCGAAGGACGCCGACACCGAGCCGTCGTTCGACATCGACCTGGAAGGAGTCCAGCGGCGCTCGGTGCCGTTCCCGGTGCCGGACGGGCGGTACGAGCGCATCGCCGGTACCAAGGAGCGGGTGCTCTTCTCCTCCCACCCGGTGGTCGGGGTACGCGGGCAGGACCTGCGCAAGGATCAGTCGAACCGGATCCTGCAGGCGTACGACCTGGCCACCGACAAGTGTGAGCTGCTCACCGTCGAGCTGACCGACTTCCGGCTCGGGCCGGACCACACCACCCTGCTGCTGCGCACCGAGACCCGGTTGCGGGTGGTCGCCGCGAGCGCGGACAAGCTCAGCGAGGCCTACCTGCCCGGTCGGGACAGCGGTTGGGTGGACCTGGACCGGGTCAAGGTCTCGGTGCGCCCGGACGCCGAGTGGCGGCAGATGTTCCGCGAGGCCTGGCGGCTGCAGCAGGAGAACTTCTGGACCGAGGACATGTCCGGCGTGGACTGGGCCGAGGTGTACGAGCGGTACCTCCCGCTGGTGGACCGGGTGGCCAGCCGGGTGGAGTTCTCCGACCTGCTCTGGGAGATGCAGGGTGAGCTGGGTACCTCGCACGCGTACGAGATGGGCGGCGCGTACCGGGCCAGCCCGGCGTACCAGCAGGGCTTCCTCGGCGTGGACTGGACCGTCGACCCGGCCACCGGCGCGCAGCGGATCGCCCGGGTACTCGAGGGCGACCCGTGGGACGCCGAGGCCACCTCGCCGCTGAACCGCCCCGGGGTGGACGTACGCGCCGGTGACGAGGTGCTCGCGATCAACGGAACCCCCGTCGGTGGCCCGGTCACCGCCGCCTCGCTGCTGGCCAACCAGGCCGGGCAGGAGGTGCTGCTGACCGTACGGCGCGGCGACGGCGAACCCCGTACGGTTTCCGTCCGGCCGATCACCGAGGAGATGCCGGTCCGGTACCGGGACTGGGTGGACGGCAACCGCCGGCTGGTGCATGAGCGCACCGGCGGCCGGGTCGGCTACCTGCACCTGCCGGACATGATGCCGCGCGGGTACGCGGAGTTCCACCGGGGCCTGCTGCGCGAGTTCGACCGCGAGGCGTTGATCGTGGATGTCCGGCACAACCGGGGCGGGCACGTCTCCGGCCTGCTGCTGCAGAAGCTGGCCCGGCGCCGGATCGGGTACGGGTTCGGCCGGTGGGGCCAGCCGGAGGGGTTCCCGTACGAGGCACCGCGCGGCCCGATCGTGGCGCTGACCAACGAGGCCGCCGGGTCCGACGGCGACATCTTCAGCCACGCGTTCAAGCAGCTCCGACTCGGTACCCTGATCGGCCGCCGGACCTGGGGCGGGGTGGTGGGGATCTGGCCCCGGCACCCGCTGGCCGACGGGACCACGACGACCCAGCCGGAGTTCGCGTTCCACTTCGACGACGTGGCCTGGGGGGTGGAGAACTACGGCACCGAGCCCGACATCGAGGTGGACATCGCGCCGCAGGATTTCGTCAAGGGTTTCGACCCGCAGCTCGACCGGGCGATCAGCCACGCCTTGGAGGAGTTGGCCAGCCATCCGGCGCACACGCCCAAGCCGACCGACCGACCGGTGAAGCACCGACCGGCGCTGCCGCCCCGGGGGTAGGCGCCGATAGCCTGACCCCGTCAACCCCCGACCAGAGGAGCGCCAGAGCATGCTCGGACTCGAAGCGAAGCTGATGAAGGAGTGGGAAGGCAAGAGTGCACAGGAACTCGCCGCCGCTCCGGTCACCGCGATCGCTGGCGTAACGGAGAACGACGCACGGCTGCTGCAGGAGGCGTTCGGCATCAAGACCGTACGCGACCTGGGCACGAACAAGTACTACCGGTGGGCGCAGGCGATCACCGCGCTGGCCGACTGAACAAACGGTCGAGTCGATAGCGGGAGCGGCACCCCGGGCCAACCGACCCGGGGTGCCGCGTTACCGCGTGCGCAAGGGGGCTGCGCACCGTGGCCGGTTCGTCGCTATGCCTTGACGATCACCCCGCAGGCGAAGCGACTTCCGGAGTCCCCGGTGGCGAGCGTGGCGGCGTCCGGCCCGGGTACGCCGGTGGCTGACGCGACGTACCGGCTGGGGATGTTGGCGAAGTTGTCCGCACCCGCGTGCACGATGAATGCGGCACCATCCGCGTCGAAGATCTGTGCCAGGGTCACCGCGTCGGTCTGCACCACGGCGATCGCCGACCCGTCCGCTGCCACCAGCAACGATGGCAGGTCACCTGCGTGGTGGCCGTGCGTTGCACCGGCCGGGTTGAGGTGGCCGCCAGCGCTGCCGAACGGGACCACCGCGCCGGTCGGGTCCACGAAGGTCGGGTTGCAGATCCCCACCGAGTGGATGTGGAACCCGTGGAACCCGGCGGCGATGCCGGTCAGCCGGCCGGCGACGACCAGCTTCGTGCTGCTCACCTGGGTGATCGTGACCGTACCCAGGAAGTTGTTGTTGACGTCGCGGACGGACGCCTTGGCGTTGATCGAGTCGGTGCTGCCGTCGGTCGCCGTCGCGGCCGCACCGGGCAGGACAGCAACCCCGACCGCGAGCGCGGCCAGGGCCAGGATGATTCGGGGCGTGCGGGTCATCTGCATTAATGCCTCCCCATCGCATAATCCTGGGGTCCATCCTGCGCAGACATTGGCCGATACCGATACGGGCAAGAACCCCCACGGCCGTCAGATACCCCTACGGGGCCTTACGCGTTGACGTCAACCACCATCAGGTCGTGCCGGCGCTGCAGGTACGACCGGATCGCGATGAGCGCGGCGATCCCATCACCGACCGCGGCGCCGAGCTGCTTGGTCGAGCCGGCCCGGACATCGCCGGCGCAGAACACCCCCGGCAGCGAGGTGGCGAACGTGTCGTCGGTGACCACGAATCCCCACCGGTCGGTGGCCACCGCGCCGTCCAGGAAGCCCGAGTTCGGGTCCAGCCCGATGAAGACGAACGCGGCCGCCGGGTGCCAGCGGTGCTCCTCACCGGTGGCCCGGTCGCGTGCCACCACCTCGGTGAGCTTGCCGCCGGCCCCGGCCATCGAGACGACCTGGGTGTTCGTGTGCACGACGAACCGTTGGTCACCGGCGATCTTGTCCTGCAGCAGCTGCGACGCGGTCAGCTCCGGGTTGAACTGGACGATCCGGATCTGCCGGGCAAACTGCGCGAGGAACAGCCCCTCCTCCAGGCCGGAGTTGCCGCCCCCGATCACCAGCAGCTCGTCGGCACCGCGGTAGAAGGGCCCGTCGCAGGTCGCGCAGAAATGCACGCCCGCTCCGATCAGGTCGTCCTCCCCGGGCACACCCAACCGGCGGTACGAGGAACCGGTGGCCACCAGCGCGGCCGGTGAGGTCAGCTCCTGCCCGGTACGCAGCCGTACGATCACGCAGTCCCCCTCGCGGGCGACCGACGCCACGGACACCGCGGAGAGCAGCTCGACGCCGTACCGCCGGGCCTGGGCGATGAACCGATCGGCCAGCTCAGCGCCGCCGATGCCCTCCGGAAAGCCGGGATAGTTGTCGATCCGCTCGGTCACCCCGGCCTGCCCGCCCAGGCCGCCGGCGTCCACCACGATCGCCTCGATGCCCTCCCGGGCCGCGTAGATCGCCGCGGCCAGCCCGGCCGGTCCACCACCCACGATGACCAGGTCGTACGAGGACCGCTCCGCCTTCACAGAGAGACCGAGCGCGGCGGCCAGCTGGTCGTTTCCGGGTTCAAAGAGAATGCTTCCATCTTGAAATACCACGGTCGGTATGGTCCGGCCACCGTTCTGCACGCTTTGCACGTACGCCAGGCCGTCCGGGTCCGCGTCGATGTCCACCCAGGCATACGGCACCCGGTGCTCGGCCAGGAACTTCTTCGCCCGCTTGCAGTCCGGACACCAGGGCGCCCCGTACACGGTGAGGTCGTGAGCCACGTCACGAGGGTCTCACACGCCCGGCCGGGTGGTGGGTGTTCGTGGTCTTGCCAAGTGCGGCAGACTCTCGCCCATGCGGTTCGCGTCCGGCACCCCGCTCGCCGGCCGCTACCTGCTGCTCGACGAGATTGCCGCCGGGCCGCAGGTGGCGGTCTGGCGCGGCATGGACGATGTGCTCGGCCGCCCGGTCGCGGTGAAGGTGTACCTCGGCGCGATCAACGACAACCGCGCCCGGGCCTGGATCCACGCGCGGGCCCGTACCGCGGCCCGGCTCAACCATCCACATGCGACGGCCGTGTACGACTTCGGCGACGCGGCCGGCGACGGGGCGCTCATCCCGTACGTGGTGATGGAACTGCTCGACGGGCAGCCACTGGCCGACCGGATCGCCACCGGCGGACCGCTACCCTGGCCGCAGGGGACCAGGGTAGCGGCCGAGGTGGCCGCCGCGCTGGCCGCCGCACACGCCCGCGGAGTGGTACACGGGCAGGTGGGCACCGGCGCGGTGATGCTCACCCGGACCGGGGCGAAGCTGCTCGGGCTGGCCGGACCGGGCTGGCCACCGGCGGTGGAACCGGACCGGGCGACCGACGTGTACGGGCTGGGCCTGCTGCTGCTGGACACGCTGTGCGGACTCGACGCGCCACAGTCGCGGGCCGCCCCGTTGCTGGCTGCCGTTGCCGGCCTGCCCGACGCGGTGGCCGAGACCTGCCTGGCCTGCCTGGCCGGCGAGGCGATGAACGGCGGGCGCAGCATGGACGAGGTGGCCCGGGCGCTGGCCACCGAGGTCAACCGGTACGCGGCCGAGATGCCGGACGCGCCCCCGCTGGTACCCGTACCGTCCGAGCCGCGCCACGCCGCCCGGCCGCCCCGCCGCTGGCCGACCCGGGTACACACCGGGATCGCCGCCGCCGGGGTGACCGCGGTCCTGGGGGCCTCCGGCGTGGCCGTCCGGTACGGCGGTGGCCTGTTCGCCGCGGTCACCGGCTCGCCCGCGCCGGGTGGCAGCTCGGCGACCGCGGGCCGGCAGCCGGGAGTGAGCCAGGCCCGGCCGGGTACCACCGCCGGCGGCACAATCCAGGGCACGACCGGCCCCGGCGGTGTCACCCAGTCCGGCGCGCCGGGCAACACCCCCGGCGCAGGCCCCAGCAGCACTCCCGATCCGGGCACGACACCGACCGCGCTGCCGCCCGCGGCCGCCGAGGCGCTGACCGAGCTGCGGGCGAGCGTGGACGACGGCCGTACCGCCGGCGAGATCGACCCCGAGGTAGCGACGCAGCTCGACAACGCCATCGACGAACTGGTCCGGGATGTCAACGAGCACGAAAGCATCAAGGGCAAGGTCACCGGGCTGCACCAGCGGATCGACGCCTGGGTCAAGTCTCACACGATCACCGTCACCCGGGGCGCGGACCTCCAGACCCGGCTGGACGCGTTCGCGGAGACTGTCTAACCGGCCACCTCCGCGTACCGGGCCCGCACCGCGGCCCCGCGCCCGGCATCGCCCGGCGGCAGCTCGACTCCTGGAACCGTCCACACTGGAGGGTCGAGTTGGCCGGACAGCGCCCAGGCGGCCTGCCGGGCCGCGCCGAGCGCCACGTACTCCGCCGGATCCGGTACCACCACCGGCAACCCGAACACGTCCGCGGCGACCGCCCGTACCGCGGCCGAGCGCGCCCCGCCGCCGATCAGCAGCACCCGCCGGGCCGGGATGCCCAGCCCGCGCAGCGCGTCCACCCCGGCGGCGAGCCCGCACAGCATGCCCTCCACCGCGGCGCGGGCCAGATGGTGTGGGGTCATCGTGGCGCGGGTCAGCCCGTACAGCGCGCCGGTGGCATCCGGCAGGTTCGGCGTACGCTCGCCGTCCAGGTACGGCAGCATCACGACACCGCCGGCGCCGGGCGGCGCGGCCAGCGCGAGCGCGTCGAGGTCGGCATGGGCCACGCCGAGCAGCGCGGCGGTGGCGTCCAGCACCCGGGCGGCGTTGAGCGTACACAGTAGGGGCAGGAAGCGGCCGGTCGCGTCGGCGAAGCCGGCCACCGCGCCGGTCGGGTCGGCCGTTGGTGCCTCGTGCGCCGCGAAGACCGTACCGCTGGTGCCGATCGACACCACGACATCGCCCGGCGCCAGGCCCAGGGCCAGCCCGGCGGCCATGTTGTCCCCGGTGCCGGCCGCGACCAGCGCGCCGTTGGGAGTCTCGCCCGCCGGGTCGCGCGGCCCGAGGACCCGCGGCACCTCCAACGGCCGGCCGAACGCCCGTACCAGCAAATCCTCCCGATAGGCACCGGCGGCGGGTGACCAATAGCCGGTGCCGGAGGCA
>DASRRF010000745.1:0-4534 GCA_035695905.1 Micromonosporaceae bacterium
GCTGCTGCCGGTCGAGTTCCTCGGCTGGCGCCGGTCCGACCACCGCGACCGGGCGCACGAGCTGCTCGAGCTCGTCGGGCTCGCCGGCTTCGAGCGCCGGTTGCCACACGAGCTGTCCGGCGGCATGCAGCAGCGGCTGGCGCTGTGCCGCTCGCTGATCCAGAAGCCCCGGGCGATGCTGATGGACGAGCCGTTCTCCGCGCTGGACGCGCTCACCCGCGAGGAGCTCTCGGTTGAGCTGCAGCGCATCCACATGGAGCACGCGGCGACGATCGTGTTTGTCACGCACTCGATCGAGGAGGCGATCCTGCTCGCTGACCGGGTTGTCGTGTTGAGTCCCCGCCCCGGCCGGATCCGCGAGGTCGTCGAGATTCACATCCCGCGCCCGCGCACTCTCGGCCGTACGGCCCATCTGGAGGAAGTCGCGCGGTGCAGCGCCGAGTTGCACGAGGTGCTGCAGGAAAAGGAACTCGCCGCGCCGTGACGCAGGTCTGCCTGTTCACCGAGCCACATCGTGGCGCGTCCTACCTTGACCAGCTCGCGATCGCTCGGCGCGCTGAGGAATGCGGCTTCGACGGGTTCTTCCGGGCCGACCATTACCAGACGGTGGATGAGGACGCCGGGTTGCCCGGGCCGACCGACTCCTGGCTCACGCTGGCCGCCCTGGCTCGCGAGACATCCCGGATCCGGCTCGGCACGCTGGTCACCTGTGTCACGTTCCGCCAGCCGGGACCGCTGGCGGTCGCCGTCGCGCAGGTCGACGAGATGAGCGGCGGCCGAGTCGAACTCGGCATCGGCGCGGGCTGGTACGAGCGGGAGCACCGTTCGTACGGCGTACCGTTCCCGCCGATCCGCGAGCGCTTCGACCTGCTGGCCGAGCAACTGGCCATCGTGACCGGGCTGTGGCGGACCCCGATCGGCCAGCGTTTCTCGTTCACCGGCCAGCACTACCGGCTGATCGATTCGCCGGCGTTGCCGAAACCCGTGCAACGCCCTGGTCCGCCCATCATCGTCGGCGGGCGCGGAGCCCGGCGTACCCCCGTACTCGCCGCGCGGTACGCCGACGAGTTCAACGTCCCGTTCAAGAGCGTGCCGGAGACCGGGCGGCTGTTCGACCGGGCCGGGCAGGCCTGTGAACGGTACGGGCGGACCGCCGCGCCGTTGGGCCTTTCGGCGAGCGTGGTTGTCGCATGTGGACGGACACAGGCCGAGGCGGTACGCCGCGCCGAACCGCTGCACGCAACGAGCGCGCTGCCGCCCGACCACCCGGTGATCGGCACGCCCGCGCGGGTGGTGGACGAGCTCGGCCGGTTCGCCAAGCTCGGGGTACGCCGGATCTACCTGCGGCTGCCGTCGCCCGGGCCGGGTCAGTTGCTCGAGTTCGAACACCTCGACCTGGTCGCCGCGGAGGTACTGCCTCAGCTACGTTGATCGCATGCCAGACCTAGCGCCGGTCGGTGACCGGATCCTTTTCGAGAACGACCTGGTGCGGGTCTGGCAGGTCCGGCTGGGTCCGGGCGAGACGCAGCCACTGCACCGGCACGACCATCCGTACCTGGTAGTCGCCGTGCAGGGCGCGATGAACGTGGTGGAGACCGCGGACGGGCAGCGCATCGACGCTCCGGAGCCACAGGGCAGCGTGGTGTTTCGCGAGCCCGGTGCGACGCACATGCTCACCAACATCGGCGAGACCACGTACGTCGGCCGGCTCATCGAGCTCAAGGCTCGGTAGCCTCGGCCCTCACCCCCGCCCCCGGCTCTCGACAGATGCCGGGGCCGATATCTATCTCATGAGCGGATATCACCGCGGTCGCGCAACCGATCAAGCGGGCGAAGTCGCGATCTGAACGGCGGTTGCGTCGTGCCGGTGATATCTGGTCGCGAGATAGATATCGGCCCCGTGTTGTCGCCAGGCCGGGGAGCAGCCGGAGCAGCCGGAGCCGCCGGCGAGTGGCCGGCCCAGCGCGGCGTCAGCCCGCCGACGCCACCGGCAGGTAGACCCGCCCGCCGGCGGCGACAAACTCCGCGTACTCCTTGAGGTCTTGGGAGATTTTCAGGACAGCGCATCGTCCCAGGCCTGCGCGCCGGGATGGCCCTTGGCCAGGTCCGCGGCGCGGGAGGCGATCTTGTACGCGATGACGCCGGCCTTGACATCCTCGCGGTCGGGCAGGCCGAGGTGCTCCTTCGGGGTGACGTAGCACAGCATCGCGGTGCCGTACATGGCGATCATCGCAACTCCGCCAGCAGGGCGGCGTCGTTGGCGTCGGCCACCGAGCCGGGCCGCAGCCCGTCGCCGAGCGAGAATGCCACGTCGTATCGAGCGAATATTTCGCACAGCTCGGCGAAGTTCGTATACAGGAAGTTCTCCTCGTGATGCGCAAGACACCGCGCGGCCAGGATCGACCCGCCGCGGGACACGATGCCGGTCACCCAGTCCGCGCGCAGCGGCGTGACGATCCCGGACCGGACGTGTCGTACAGCCGTACCGGCGGATTGTCCCCACCCAGCGGGACCTCCGCGAACGGTACCCGGACGTCCGGCCTCGACCCCACCACGCACACCTTGTCGCGCTTCATCGCATCTCCTCCAGTGAGCTCCAGCCGAAGTGGTCCAGCGGGCCGTGCCCGGCGCCCAGCTTCCATTCCTTGGCGCCGGTCAGCGCCCGGGTGACGTACCGCTTCGCGTGAACCAGCGCGTCGCTCACCGGGTCGCCGAAGGCCAGCCGTACCGCGATCGCCGCGGAGAACGCGCACCCGGTGCCGTGGGTGTTGCGGGTCGCCACCCGGGGCGCCCGGAGGAACCGCACGCCGGCGTCGGTCCACACGGCGTCTACGGATTCGTCAGGGTTCGGCAGGTCGCCACCGGTGATCACCACGTGCCGGGGTCCGTTGGAGGCCAGCTGCGCGGCCGCTCCGGCCATGTCGGTCGGCGTCTCCACCCGCCAGCCGACCAGCGCGGACGCCTCGTCGAGGTTCGGCGTGACCACCGTGGTGTACGGCAGCAGCCGTTCGATCGCGGCGACCACACCCAGCCGCCGGCCGCTCGACGAGCGCAGGACCGGGTCGACCACGAGGTTCGGCAGCGCGCCGGCCCGCGCCTTCGCGGTCACCACGGCGGCGATGTCCGCAGTGGCCAGCATGCCGGTCTTCACCGCGGCCACCGGCAGGTCGTCGAGCACCGCGTTGAGCTGGGCGGCGACGAAGTTGCCGGGCAGCGCGAAGACGTCGGTGACATCCACCGTGTTCTGCGCGGTCACCGCGGTCACCACCGACGCGCCATAGGCCCGCAGCGCCGCGAACACCTTGAGGTCGCCCTGGATGCCGGCGCCACCGCCGGAATCGGAGCCGGCGATCGACAACACCACTGGAGGAGTCATGCGCTTTGCCTAGCCGCCGCATCCGCACCGGTCAAGCGGCCCCGATCCAGCGCGCACAGCAGGTCCGTTATGACCCGGCCCGGGTCACCCACGCGCATGACGGCGCCCATCACGGCAACTCCCGCGGCCAGGCACGCCTGCGCCTGGGCCGGCGAGGTCACCCCGCCAAGGGCAAAGACCCCGGGGGTACGGCAGAGCCGGGCCAGCCCGTCCGCGCGCAGCGGCGGACCATAGCCCGGCTTCGATGCCGTGGCGAACACCGGCGACACGGTCACGTAGTCCTCTGTGGACAGCCGGCCGAGGTCGTACTCCGTATGACAGGAACGGCCGACCATGGTGACTCCGCCCGGCGCCGGCGGCCCAGCCGCACCTGGTAGGCGCGCAGCCGCTCGACCTCGGCCAGATCGTCCGCGGTGAGCGCGACCTGCAGGGTGCCACCGCCCACCACGCAGACCCTCACCGGGCCGAACCGGCGGCGGCGCTCGACAATGCCGCGGGCGGGAGGGCACGCAACAGCGCCCGGGTTGCGGCGGCCGGCGAGCGCGCCGCGTTGATCGCGCCTACCACGGCGACCCCGTACGCCCCGGCGGCAAGCAGGGCGGGTACCCGCTCGGCGGTCACCCCACCGATCGCGATGACCGGGGTATCCGGGATCGCGGCCGCGACAAGCGCCACGCCCGCCGGACCGATCGCCGCCGGCAGACCGTCCTTTGTGGACGTCTGGTACGCCGGACCGACCCCGACATACGTTGCGCCGTCGGCAACCGCGGCCCGGGCGGCGACCGGCTCCCGCGCGGTCGCGCCGAGGATCGCGGTCGGGCCGAGGATCCGCCGGGCGGCGGCCACCGGCAGGTCCGTCGCGCCGACGTGCCCGCCGTCCGCGCCGATCGCGAGCGCGATGTGCAGCCGGTCGTTGACCAGGCAGGTGGCCCCGTACTCCCGGCACAGCGCGAGAATCCGCGACGCCAGCTGGTACGCGTCGCGGTCGCTGGTCCGCCGGCCCACCCGAACCTGTACCACGGGCGTACCCGCGACGAGTGCCGCCCGTACCGCGCGCAGCGGCTCGGTGCCGGGATCCGCGGTGGTGATGAGGTGGAGGCGTCCGACCCGCATGCCACTCCTCCCTGCGCCGGCATTACCCGGATCAGGTTCGACGGT
>DASRRF010000746.1:0-1841 GCA_035695905.1 Micromonosporaceae bacterium
TCACCGATTTCTACGGCGAGGTCTTCACCGCGATCGGCGTCGGGGTCGGCATCCTCGCCGCGCTGGTACGCGGCGCTGGCGCCCGAAACAGGGTGGCGGGCTGGGTCGCCATCGTCCTGGGTACGGCGAACACCCCGGCCAGCATCGTCGGGCTCGGCCTGGTCGCCGGCGCGCAGGCCGTCCACAGTCGACGATGGCGGTACGCCGTGCCGGTCGCGGCCGCCGTCGTGCTCATTCTGGGCGAGGCGTGGCTGCGGCGCGGCAACCCGTTCGACAACGGGTACGCCGGAACCGTGCAGATCGCCAAGACGGTCATGCCGTACTCGGGGCGGGAGGGCTTCTCGTACCCCTTCGTTCTCGGCGTGCTCGCGATCCTCTTCTCGTTCGGCAAGGGCATTGTGTGGTACCTGCCCGGCCTCGTCCTGCCGATCCGGCGCAAGCTGCGTGAGACGCACGATCCGTCCGGTGTGGACCTGTGGCGCGTCTGGCTACTGTGGACACTCTTCCTGGCCGGGCTGGTACTCGTCTACGCGAGCTGGTGGGCCTGGTACGCGGGAATGTACTGGGGACCACGGTTCTTCCTCATCGGCATCCTGCCGGCCTCGCTCGGGCTCGCGGTGTGCCTGTGCTACCGGCGCGCCTCGTTGCTCGGGAACGTGGCGACTCTCGGCGTACTCGCGCTGTCCATGTGGATCGGTGCGAACAGCCTGATCTTCGGCGGACTGTGGGCATGGCCGTGCTACGAGAACTACTTCGCCCTCGAAGCGCTGTGCCACTTCACCCCGGAGTTCAGCGCGCTGTGGTATCCGTTCGTGGCCAAGCCGCAGCTGCATCCCGGCCAGCTCCCGGAGTTGGCGTACTACGGCGCGACGTTCGCCTGGCTCGCGGCACCGCTGATCGGCCGGATCGCGAGCCAGCTGTCGGGCTGGCTGGCCACCGAGTCACCGCGCTATCTCGATCCGGCGCGCTGGCGCTGGTGACGTACCTAACCCCGGGCAGGGCTCGCTTCCCGTACCGCGGCGGCGATCCGGTCGGCCACCGATCGCGCGGCGTCCACTGTGGACGCCTCGACCATCACCCGGACCAGCGGCTCGGTGCCGGACGGGCGGAGTAGCACCCGGCCCGAGTCACCGAGCTCGGCTTCGGCCTCGGCGACCGCCGCGTGCACGGGCGGCGCGGACGCGCCCGCGGTGCGGTCGGCCACCGGCACGTTGACCAGCACCTGCGGCAGCTTCGTTACCACCGAGGCCAGCTCACCGAGGGTACGGCCGGTGCCGGCCAGCTCCGCGAGCAACTGAAGGCCAGTGAGGATGCCGTCCCCGGTGGTCGCGTACGCCGGCATCACCACGTGCCCACTCTGCTCGCCACCCAGGGCGTACCCGCCGGCGCGCAGCTCCTCCAGCACGTAGCGGTCACCGACCCGGGTCTCCACGATGCTGATGCCATGCCGGCGCATGGCCAGCCGCAGGCCGAGGTTGGACATGACCGTGGCGACGAGCGTGTCCTTGGTGAGCACCCCGGCGCGCCGCATGCCGAGCGCGAGGATCGCCATCAGCTGGTCGCCGTCCACCTCGTCGCCGGACGAGGTCACCGCGAGGCACCGGTCGGCGTCTCCGTCGTGCGCGAGGCCGAGGTCCGCGCCGTGCGTGGCCACCGCGTCGCGTACCGCGTCCAGGTGCATGGATCCGCAGCCGTCGTTAATGTTCAGCCCGTCCGGCGTGCAGTGCACCGCCACGACATCCGCGCCGGCCCGGGCGTACGCCGCGGGGGCGGCCCAGGATGCCGCGCCATTCGCGCAGTCGACGACGACCCGCAGCCCGTCCAGGCGCTGCCGGGACCCG
>DASRRF010000747.1:0-1514 GCA_035695905.1 Micromonosporaceae bacterium
CGGCGATCGCGCCGACCACCGGCAGCACCAGCACCTGCAGGAAAACCGAGAGCGAAATCGTGTACGCGAACAGCGAGCCGGCGGCGACCGGGATGCCCAGCGGGTGTACCCGGCCACCGGCGTCCTGGGCGTTCTCCGCGATCGAGGTCAGGTACGGCCCGAGGAACACGGTGACCACCGTGGTGGAGAACGCCGAGTTGGCCCAGTCGTAGAAGTACCAGCCGACCCGTTCGCGGCGGGTGCTCAGCGATTCGTCGGTCACGCTAGGGGCTACCAAGGGGCTCACGCCTTCCATCCACCTCAGGACCTCCATACGCCCAGGGAGAGGTACACCTCGCGGAGCACCTCCGGGTGATCGGTCATGATGCCATCCACGCCGAGATCAAGTAACTCGTGCATCTCGTCCGGCGCGTCCACCGTCCAGACATGCACCTGCAGACCGAGCCGATGCGCCCGGGCAACGAACCGCCGGTCAACCACCCGGGCTCCCGCGTACCGTACCGGGACCTGAGCCGCCACCGCGCCCGGCGGGACCCGCAACCCGCGCCCTAGGTAGGCGGCCAGCCACAACCGGGCCACCTCCCGGGTGGCCAGCGCGGTGGCGACCGTGGGGCCGAAGGCCCGGCGCATCCGCCGTACCCGGGCGTCGCGGAACGAGGCGAGCAGCACCCGGTCGAGCGCGGCGGTGCGGCGTACCACCTCGATGGTCGGGGTGACCGCGGCGTCGGCCTTGACATCGATGTTGAACCGGGCCGCCGGCCAGGCAGCCAGCACCTCGTCCAGCCGGGGGATAGCGGCCGCGCCGGCGACCCGCACGGTACGCAGGTCCGCCCAGCGCAGCGCGCCGATGCGCTGCCGCCGGTCGGCCAGCCGGGCCAGGTCGTCGTCGTGGAAGACCACCGGTACGCCGTCGGCGGTGGCCTGCACGTCGGTCTCCAGGTACCGGAAGCCGAGCGCGACGGCGCGGGCGAACGCGTGCATCGTGTTTTCGGCGGGGGACTCGGCATCGCCGGCCGCGGCGCCACCGCGGTGCGCGAACGCCAGCGGCAGCGGTGCATCCAGATACCGGGTCACGGCATGCGAGTATGCGGCATGCGCCTGCTCGGCATCGACTTCGGGACGTCGAACACGGTGGGCATGGTGGGTACCGAGGACGGCCCGGTCCGGCCGGTGCTCTTCGACGGCTCGCCGCTGCTGCCGTCCGGCGTCTACCTGGGTACGGACAGCCAGGTGCTGGTGGGCCGGGATGCGCAGCGCACCGCGCGGCTGGACCCGAGCCGCTTCGAGCCCAACCCGAAACGGCGCATCGACGACGGTACGGTGCTGCTCGGCGACACCGGCGTCGCGGTGCCCCTGCTGCTCGCCGCGGTGCTGGCCCGGGTACTCGCCGAGGCGAGCCGGCAGCTCGGTGGCGCACCCGAGCAGGTACGCCTGAGCCATCCGGCGGACTGGGGCGAGCGGCGCCGCTCGGTGTTGCTGGAGGCCGCCCGGCTGGCCGGTGTGGGGGCCGTACG
>DASRRF010000748.1:0-1775 GCA_035695905.1 Micromonosporaceae bacterium
CGTCATGCCGCCGCCGGAGCTCGAGGCGCAGATCGTCGCGGTGTTGTCCGAGCGTGCCGCCGAACCCGACAAGTCGTGGTATCCGCGCGGCCACCAGTGGGCGATGCTCAACGGCTTCCCCACCGGACAGTCGGTGGAGGATCTGCTCGCCGAGAACCGTGAGGTGGCCCGGTTCCGGGCCGCGCAGGACGAAGCCCGCAAGGCCCGGCTCGCCGCCATTCTCGCCGAGCACGGTATCGAGGTCCGGCCGGACGGCACATTCGAAGGGGTGGTCTAAATCGCCTATTCAACGCCACTTACGGCGGTATCGTCCACGGCGTTGACCGCCGCGCAGTGGAACGCCTCGGTGCGGGACAACATCCTGGTCACCCCCGCCGCATTGGCCACCGCGACGGGCCGGTTCTTCGCCACGACCGCCGCGAACGCGATCGCCGAACGGGTGCCGACCGGTGCCACGGTCGCGACCAGCCAGACGACGGGCAACACCAGCTACACGAACCTCACAACGGTTGGTCCACAGGTGACGGTGAACACCGGTACCGTGGCGTTCGGAATCTGGTCGTGCACGTTCAGCAACAACACCACTCCCAACACGGTCCTCACGTCGGCGGCGGTGTCCGGCGCCACGACGGTTGCCGCCAGCGACTCCTACTGCGGCCGCTACCTGAACGCCGGTATCGGTACGAACGCGGTCCACCGGGGTGTCGGCCTGCACTGGTGGACGGGTCTGACGCCTGGCAGCAACACGTTCACGCAGCAGTACCGGGTGGATGGTGGCACGGGCGCGTTCAGCGACCGCGAACTCTGGGTTTTGCCGTTCTGATGACCACCATCGCGACGTACGTGCAGCAGATGCGGGATCGGCAGGCGGTCATCGCCCGCAAGCTCGGCGCGGATATCGGCCAGGTCGACAAGCAGACCCGGGTGCAGAACGTGGCGACGCTGGTGCTGATCGCCGCGGTGATCAAGACGCTGGTCGACAAGGGCGTCATCACCGACGCCGAGCTGCTGGCCACGCTGAACGCGGCCCGCGACGACGTCTACACCGACGAGCCCGCCGAGCCGCCGGGAATCCCTTAATCGTCGTTCCCATGCATCTACGCCGACGAGCCGCTGAACCCACCGGAGGTTTGACGATGACGATCAAACGCCTAGCTGCGCTCCTGGCGGCGATGTCCGCTGTGCTCCTGGTCGGGGCGTCCGTGCCGCCGGCGGCCGCGGCGGAGCAACCACCGCCGGCCGACGCGTGGGTCACCGTCGAGGCTCCGCCGCTGCCGTGGGAGGACCCCGCCACGGCACCGCGGCGCACCGACCGGGTGCTGCAGTCCACCATCGACGCTGCTGTAGAGGCGGCCAAGCATCCGGTCCGGACGGGCAGCCTTCACCAGCTTCCGCCGCCGACCCCGCCGCTCGCGGGCGCGTTGGCCGGTTGCACGGGCGGGGCGTGCTTCACGTACGGCCGTATCGGCCAGGACTACGGCACGGACAAGGGGTCCGGCGCCGACATGACCATCACCACGGCGAAGCCGTTCGTGCTGTCCTACGGGCACTCGCTGGGTGAGAACTCGATCCAGTCGGACGGCAGCAGCACCGCTGACGTCGTCGAGGTCGGCTGGATCGTCGACCTGGCGCAACGCGCCGACGGCAACCCGTTCCTGTTCGGGTTCTTCTGGGTGCATGGTGTGCCGGACACGTACAACAGCGCGGCGTGGGTGGACTTCACCGCCAACCCGATCAACCTCGGCGCGGGTCTGCCCAAGCCGGTCAACAAGCGG
>DASRRF010000749.1:0-8560 GCA_035695905.1 Micromonosporaceae bacterium
TGGCCACCGGCGCGATCCTGGTCGTCGCGGTCGCCGTGATCGGGTCGCTGACCGTACTCCCGGCGTTGCTGGCCAAGCTCGGCACGTGGGTGGACCGCCCGCGGGTTCCGTTGCTGTGGCGGCTGACCGCGCGCTCCCGCGCCCCGCGGTTCTGGCCGGCGATCCTGCGTCCGGCGCTGCGCCGCCCGCTGGTCACGTTCGTGGTGGCGGTGCTCGCGCTGCTCGCCCTCGCCGCACCCGCGCTCGGCATGAAGCTGAAGTTCCCCAGCGACCAGGACATCCCGCGGACCACCGCGGTCATGCAGGCGTACGACCGGCTGACCGCGGCGTACCCGAGCACCGGTACGTCGTACACGATCGCGGTACGGGCACCGGCGGACCAGGCTGCCCAGGTGCGCTCGGCGCTGGACACGCTGGCCGCCCGTACCGGCACCGATCCGCTGTTCGCCACCGACGAGCTGGCCAAGCCGAAGGTGTCCGCGGACGGCACGGTGAGCTACCTCGACGTGGCGACGCCGTACGCCGGCGGCAGCGCGCAGGCGAGCCGGGCGCTGGCGAAACTGCGTACCGACCTGGTGCCCGCGACGGTGGGCACGGTGTCCGGCGCCGAGTACGCGGTCGGCGGGTTCGTCGCGATCAGCGAGGACTACGCGCACCACATCGCGATCAAGCTGCCGATCGTGGTCGGGGTGGTGCTGCTGCTGACCTTCGTGGTGATGACGTTGACGTTCCGCTCGGTCGTGGTCGCGCTGACCGCGATCGCGTTGAACCTGCTTTCGGCCGGCGCGGCGTACGGGCTGCTCCAGGTGATCTTCGGCGGGAGCTGGGTGGCCGACCTGTTCAACTTCCATTCGATCAACGCGATCGTGTCCTGGCTGCCGCTGTTCCTGTTCGTGGTGCTGTTCGGGTTGTCCATGGACTACCACGTGTTCGTGGTGTCCCGGATCCGCGAGGCGGTGCTGCGCGGGGTACCGACCCGGCAGGCGGTGGCGGACGGGATCAGCAGCTCGGCCGGCGTGGTGACCAGCGCCGCGGCGGTCATGGTGGCGGTCTTCGCGATCTTCGCAACGCTCAGCACGATCGACATGAAGCAGCTCGGCGTCGGGCTGGCCGCGGCGATCCTGATCGACGCGACGATCATCCGGGCGGTGGTCCTGCCCAGCCTGATGACGCTGCTCGGCAACGCGAACTGGTGGGCGCCGCGGTTCCTGCGCCGCCCGGTGCCGGTCGCCGAAACCCGCGAACCCGCCCTCGCCGGTCGCTCATATTCCTAGTTCGAGGGGGTAGGTCAGGGGTTGGTACGCCACGTACCAACCCCTGATCATGCCCTCACAGCGTGGCGGTGATCTTGCGGAGTCCGCGCGGGGAGTCCGGGTCCTCGCCGCGGGCCAGGGCCAGCGCGAGCGCGAGCCGCTGCAACGGCAGGATGTCCAGCAGCGGCGCGTACCGCTCATCCACCGCGGGTACCGGGATCGTCTGGTCCGGCCCGACCACCACGACGTCGGCGCGGCGCTCGCCGAGCAGCGCGAGCACGTTGCGCATCGCCTCGCCGCCCGGACCAGCCCCGGCCACCGCGAGCACGGGTACGTCGGGATCCGCCATGGCCAGCGGGCCGTGCAACAGGTCCGCGCCGGAGAACGCGAGCGCGGCGACGTACGAGGTCTCCATCAGCTTGAGCGCGGCCTCCCGTGCGGTCGGGTACGCGTACCCCCGGCCGGTTGTCACGATGCGCCCGGCGAACCGGTACCGCGGGGCCAACTCGACCGCGGTGGGATCGGCCAGGGTCCGCTCGGCGAGCCCAGGCAGCGCGTTCAGCGCGGCGGTCTCCGCCGCGGGCAGCCGGCCGTCCCCGGCCCGGATGCCCTCCACGAGCATCAGCAGCGTGAGCAGCTCCGCGGTGTAGCTCTTGGTGGCGGCGACCGCCCGCTCGTGGCCGGCCGCGACGTCGATCGACAGCTCGGCCGCGGTGGCCAGCGGGGAGCCGGGGTCGTTCGTCACCGCGAGGGTGAGCGCGCCGGAGGCCCGGGCCACCCGCAACACTTCGGTCAGATCCGGCGAGCCACCGCTCTGGCTGACCCCGATGACGAGGGCGCCGGAGAAGTCCGGGCGAGCACCGAAGACCGTGATCGCGCTCGGCGAGGCGAGCCCGGCCGGCAGGCCCAGGCGGATCTCGGCAAGGTAGGCCCCGTACAGCGCGGCGTGGTCCGACGTACCGCGCGCGGTGAGTACGACGTGCCGCGGCCGGTGTACGGCGATCGCGCCGGCGATCTCGGCGATGGCGTCCGCGTGCGGTGCCGCGAGGAGCCGGGCGTACACCTCGGGCTGCTCGGCGATGTCGGCCGCCATGCCGTGCCCCGGTCCGCTCCCGCCTGGCTCGGTCGCGCCTGGCTCGGTCGCGCCTGGCTCGGTCACGTGCCCTCCCCTGCTCAATTTCCGCGCACTCCGTGCGCATAGTTGCACGCTCTAAGGCCGAGAGGCAAGTTAGCGAGCAGTTTCGCGCAAAGCTAGGGCCGGCTGAGCGCCGCCTCGGGCTCGCGGGCATCGACCGGCGCCTCGTCGTTCGCGCTGCGCAGCGGGATCTCCTTGATGAACCAGGCGAGCACCGGTACCAGGATGGCGAAGAAGATCACCCAGCCGAACACGCCGGAAATCGCGTCCGCGAGGCTCTGCAGCAACCCGTCGTGGATCGGCTTGGGCAACGCCTTGATCGTCGCCGGGTCCACCCGGGCGCCCGCGCCGCTGCCGGAGAACCTGCCGGCCACGCTCGCCGGCAGGTGTACGGCCAGCGACTCGCGCAGCCGGCTGGCGAAGATCGCGCCGAACAGGGCGACTCCGAAGGACCCACCGATCGACCGGAAGAACGTGGCCGCGCCGCTGGCCGCACCGAGGTCCCGCTGCTCGACGCTGTTCTGCGCGATCAGCATCGAAGTCTGCATGAGGCCGCCCATGCCGATGCCGAGCACCACCATGTACAGCCCGAGCTCGAGCTTTGTGGTGTCCACCGAGAGCCGGGTGAGCAGCGCCAGCCCGGCGACCATGAACACCCCGCCGAGGATCGGGAAGATCCGGTACCGCCCGGTCTTCGTGATGAGGCGGCCCACCACGACCGAGACGACCAGCATGCCGGCCATCATCGGCAGGATCAGCAGCCCGCTGTTCGTCGCCGACGCACCCTGCACGGTCTGCTGGAACAACGGCAGGAAGCTGATCGCGCCGAACATCGCGAAGCCCAGCAGGAAGCCGACTCCGGAAATCAACGCGAAGTTACGGTTCTTGAACAGCTGCAGGGACACGATCGGCTCGCTCGCTGACCGTTCGACGAACCCGAACCCGACGAGCGTGAGCAGAGCGAGGGCGGCCAGGCCGAGGATCTGCCAGGAGCCCCACGGGTACTCGTTGCCGCCCCAGGTGGTAACCAGTACCAGCGCGGTGATGCCCACCGAGAGCAGACCGGCGCCCGGCCAGTCGATCCGGTGCTCGGTGCGGTACGTCGGCAGCCGCATCACGAAGAGCAGTAGCACGAACGCGATCGCGCCGAGCGGCAGGTTCACGTAGAACGCCCAGCGCCAAGAGAGGTTGTCGGTGATGAAGCCGCCGACCAGCGGCCCGGCGACCATCGCAATAGCCATGATCCCGGCGAGCAGGCCCTGGTACCGGCCGCGCTCGCGGGGCGGCACGAGGTCGCCGATGATCGCTATGACGCCGACCATCAGGCCGCCCGCGCCGAGGCCCTGGAACGCCCGGAACCCGATGAGTTGGATCATCCCGTCCTCAGCACCGCCGAGCAGGCTCGACCCGGACATCCCGCACAGCGCCGAGCCGAGCATGAACAGGCCGATCGAGGTCAGGAAGATCGTCTTGCGGCCGTACAAGTCGCCGATCTTGCCCCACAGTGGGGTGGAGACCGTTGCGCCGAGCACGTACGCGGTGACCACCCAGGTGAAGTGGTTCAGCCCGCCGAACTCGCCGACAATCCGCGGCAGCGCGGTGCTCACGATCATGTTGTCGAGCATCGCCAACATCATGGCGATCATCAGGCCGACGAGCACGACCCGGATGTTGCCTACCCGCGGCGGCTGCGCTGCGTTCTGCTCAACGATGGTGGCCTCGGACACCGGTACCCTCCCCTGTGAGAACTCCCGCGGGCCGCTTACTTGCCGGCCGGCTAGTACGGTAAGTTACCAACTAACCGGCCGTCAAGTCAGGCCGGATCACCGGTTAGTGAGTGAGCGAGGCATGGACGGCACAGGATCGGGCGATACCCGGGCACGCATCCAGCGGGTGGCCATGGAGCTCTTCACCGAGCAGGGGTACGAGAAGACCGCCCTGCGCGAGATCGCCGAGCTCCTCGGTGTCACCAAGGCCGCGCTCTACTACCACTTCAAGAGCAAAGAGGAGATCGTCGACAGCTTCATCTCCGACAGCATGGCCCAGCTGGACGAGCTGGTCGCGTGGTTCGTCAAGCAACCCCGTACGCCGGAGATCCGCCGGGAGTTCCTGCTGCGCTACGCGGCCACCATGGATACCAAGCGGCAGCACGCGTTGATGCGCTTCTTCGAGAGCAACCAGGCGGCGATGCGCGGCCTGTCCGCGGGGCTGAAGGTGCGCGAGCGGCTGATGGCGATCCTGGACATGATGGCCGAGCCCGGCGCCTCACCCGCCGACCGGTTGCGCGCCGCGCTGTCGGTGTGGGTCCTGCATGTGAGCTGGTTCCTGCTGCGCGATGCGGACGTCACCGATGAGGACCGGCACGCGGCGGCACTCGACGTCGCGCTGGAGCTCGTCGACGCCGCATCCGCGCGGGCGCGGTGACGCCGAGCCCGGTGTAGCACCGGCCGGGCGGGCTACTCCACGACGGCGATCAGGTCGCCTTCCTGGATCACATCACCTTCGTTGACGGCCATCTGTACGACGACACCGTCCGACTCGGCCAGAACCGGGATCTCCATCTTCATCGACTCCAGGATGACCAGCGTGTCGCCCTCGGCAACGCTGTCTCCCGCGGCAGCCACGACCTTCCACACGTTCGCCACCATCTCGGCGCGGATCTCGTCGGCCATCAGGCCGGGCCCTCCTTCTGCAGTCAACCCACCGGTATCCAACCACGCCCGCGCCCCCGCCACGCGGGGCACTTCGGTTAGTCTTCGTGCCACGGGGGGCAGACGGCCTCTTGCCCACAGGGTTGCCGGATCTCTGGGTGGTCAGTAAGTGTCGATCATAGAAGCCGATTCGCCGATTCCGCGCGACCCGGCGGCGCTCGCGCCCGACGAGCCATCATCGGCGCCGAACGGCCGGCGGTGGCGCGGCGACGTTGCGGCCGTCGCCTGCTACCTGGCCGCCGGGCTCTATGTCACCGCGAAACTGTGGCTGTCTCCGCAGCGCTACACGCTGGCCGGTCCGGGCGGCGTGGACCTGTACGTCTTCGAGTCGTTCATGGCGCACGGCGCACGGGTGGTGACCCACCTGCAGAACCCGTTCTTCACCGACCGGCTGAACGCCCCGGACGGCGTCAACATGATGGCCAACACCTCGATGCTAGGCCTGAGCATCCCGATGACGCCCATCACGCTGCTGTTCGGCCCGCATTTCACCGTGCTCGCGGCCACCGTCTTCTGCCTGGCGGCCACCGCGTCGGCCTGGTATTACGTACTCTCCCGCCACCTGGTGACCAACCGGTTCGCCGCGTTCGTCGCCGGCGCGCTCTGCGGTTTCGCGCCCGGGATCATCTCGCAGGCGACCGGGCACGTGAACTTCACCGCGCAGTTTCTCGTCCCGTTCATCGGGTGGCGGGTGATCCGGCTCGGCGATCCCGGCCGCGCCGTACGCAACGGCCTCGCGCTCGGCGCGCTGGTGATCTGGCAGGCGTTCCTCAACGAGGAGTACCTCTTCTACACCGCGATCGGGTGTGCCATCTTCGTCGGCATCTGGGCGCTGGCCCGGCCCCGCGAGGCGGTCGCCCGGGTACGGACGTTCGCCGCCGGGCTCGCGGTCGCCGCCGGGCTCGCCGGGCTGGCGCTGGCCTACCCGTTGTACGTCCAGTTCAAGGGCCCGCAGTCGTACGTCGGCCTGCCGTTCGACCCGGCCCGCTTCTACGCCGACGCGTACTCCTTCGTGCTCTTCTCCTCCGAGTCGCTGGCCGGTAGCCGGCACATCGCCGCCCAGTACGCGCGCAACACCAGCGAGGAGAACACGTTCTTCGGCTGGCCGCTGGTGATCCTGGCGGCCGTCCTGATGGTCTGGCTCTGGCGCAGCGTGATCGCCCGGGCGGCCACCGCGGTCGCGCTCGTCTTCGCGTCGATCGCGCTGGGCAAGCAGGTCGTTGTCGCCAAGCACCCGACCGGCATCTTCGGGCCGTACCAGCACCTCGCGAGGTATCCGGTGTTCGAGCTGTCGATGCCGTCGCGGTACGCGCTGATGGTCGTGCCGATGTTGGCGATCCTGCTCGCCCTCGCCGGGGACCGGGTGGCGGCCATGGGGGTACGCTGGCGAGCCGGCTGGTACGCCGTACTCGTGGCTGCCCTGCTGCCGATCGCCCCGACACCGCTCGCGGTGATCTCCGCACCGGCGGTGCCTCATTTCATCACCGGTGGTGCCTGGCACGGGTACGTCGAGGACGGCAGGTCACTGGTCGGCGTGCCGATCGTGTCCGGTGCACCCTGGAACATCGCCACGCTGCGCTGGTCGTCCGTGACGAACATGGACTTCGTCACGCCCGGCGGGTACTTCATCGGGCCGCGGGGTAACGACGATCGCCAGGCCCGGTTCAACGCGCCGCCGCGGCTGACCGGAGCGCTGCTCGACAAGGTCGCCAGGTACGGCGTGGTGCCGCAGATCGGCGACAGCGAACGGCGAGCGGCGATGCAGGACCTGCGGTTCTGGAACGCCTCCGTGGTCGTACTGGGTCAGCACAAGTACGAGGACGCGCTGCACGAGACGCTCGACGAACTGCTCGGACCCGGCCAGCGGGTGGACGACGTCTGGCTGTGGGACGTCCGATCCGCTATCCGGTAGCCGGCTCGGCGGCATCGGCCGGGCCGGATCGACCCCGCCGCTCGACCAGCCGGACCGGCCAGTCCGGTGTACGCGATGCCGGCTGGCGCCAACCGATGTACCAGATGATCGCCGTGCCGACCGCGAGGCCCAGCGCCCACACCGCGAACATGCCGGCCTGTCCGGTGAGGAACGATGACGGTACGTACCGGACGAACCGGATCCCCAGCAGGTCGCCGAGGCGCTGCATCGCCTGGCCCTGCGGCCATTCGGGCCAGTTGAACCGGGTCGTCGGCAGTACGTCGCCGATCACCGACAGGCTGGCGGAGAAGAGCGCGAGCAGCACGGCCCCGGTGTTCACCAGCCAGTTGTGCAGGCGTTGCAGGGTGACCGCCACGTAGTAGGACAGCAGCGGGGCCACCGCCGCGATATACCGGGCCGGCGGGCTGTACCCCGCGTACCACTGGGAGAACGTGGACACCACGAGCAGGTACGGCACCACGACGACCGCGATGGCGGCGTTGAGCTGGTTCAGGCCGCGGCGCATGGCGAGCAGAACCCCGGGGAGTACGAGCGCGAACAAAGGAAAGTTCGGGATAACCCCGAAACTGCGGTCCAGGGTGATGCCGAGGAAGCCTTTATACACCGGTACCTGGAACACTCCGTTACCCACATTCGCATTACCCGGCGCCGGGTTCAACGAATGCCACACCACCACGTTGTACACCTCATACCCCAACACCAACACCAGCACCGGCAACACACCCAGCGCATACCGCCACACCCCGGCCCGGCCGGCCACCCGCCACACCCGCCACGCCAACAACCCCCCGATCACCACCGAGAACAACGTGAACCGGCCATGCACCCACGGCAACACCCCCAACCCCGCCGAGGCCACCACCAACCGCCACCGACTCAACACCGGCCGGCACAACACCCGCATCGCGTACAACACCGCCAACGCCGCGATCGGCTCAATAAACAACATCGACGAATAGATGTACACCGGCGAACCGATCGCGAACAACAACGCGGTCAACCCCGCGTACCACTGCACAATCCCCAGCTCACGCAGAAAATAAAAGACGTTCACCACAATCAGCGCGGACACCACCACCATAAACCCGGCCGCACCACCGCGCCCCCACAACACATACGGCAAATGCCACAACAACGGCCCACCAAAACCATGCAACGGCAACGGCCCATGCGGACCCGGCGACACATGCGGCTCAATCACCGCCGGATAAAACGACCAGTAATCCCGATTCGAATAAACCGGCATCACGTCCAACGAACGATACTTAGCCAACGCCACATTAAACACCAAATAATGCGGCTCATCCCCCGACAACCAGGCATGCACAAACCGCAACCGCGCAGCAAACCCAAACACCACCAGCGACACCACCGCCAGCAACCCCGCCACATGCGAATCCCGCAACCCAAAACCCACACCACCACCCACCACCGACACACCACCGGCGGCCCCAGGCTCCCCCGTGCAGGCGGTTCCCACGACCTCATCATCGTGTGCGGGGACCCGCGGCGAAGGGACAACGGCTGA
>DASRRF010000750.1:0-1737 GCA_035695905.1 Micromonosporaceae bacterium
TGGCGCTGCCCGCCGGAGAACTCGTGCGGATACCGGTCCACAAAGGACCGCGCCAGACCCACAACGTCGAACAGCTCCTCGGTCCGGCGGCGGATCGCCGATGCGCCGCCGTGGCCGTGCACGTGCAGCGGGTCGGCGACGATGTCACCGGCCCGCCGCCGCGGGTTGAGCGACGCGTACGGGTCCTGGAACACGAACTGCAGATCGCGCCGTACCGGGCGCAGCCGCCGCCGGGACAGCCGGGTGATGTCCCGGCCGTCGAACTCCACCCGACCGCCGGTCAGGTTGGTCAGCCGGACCAGGCAGCGGGCCAGCGTCGACTTGCCACACCCGGATTCACCCACCACGCCGAGCGTCTCGCCGGTGTGCACGGTCAACGAGACGCCGTCGACCGCCCGTACCACCCGACCGCCCCGCACCGGGAAGTGCTTGACCACGTCGGTGGCGTTCAGCAACGCGGTCAAGAGACAACCTCCCGCTGTGCGCGGAGCGCGGCGCGGTTGTCCGTGGGCAGCCAGCAGGCGTCCAGGTGGCCGTCGTACCCGCGCAGTTCCGGCGGGTTGGTGCAGGCCGCATGCCGCAGCGGGCAACGCGGCGCGAACACGCATCCGGTCGGGACGTCCAGCGGTGAGATCGGCGAGCCGGGGATGGCGGCCAGCCGCCGGGCCCGCGGTCCTGTCACCCTCGGCACCGAATCCAGGAGCCCCCACGTGTACGGGTGCCGCGGGCGCTGGAACACCGCGCTCTTGGAGCCGTGCTCGACGGCACGCCCGCCGTACATGACCAGTACCCGTTCGGCAATGTCGGAGATGACGCCCATGTCATGGGTGATCAGCAGGACCGCCGAGCCGTGGGTGGTACGCAGCCGGCGCATCAGGTCGAGGATCTGTGCCTGGGTGGTGACGTCCAGCGCGGTGGTCGGCTCGTCGGCGATCAGCAGCCGGGGGTTGCAGGCCAGCGCCATCGCGATGCACGCGCGTTGCCGCATACCGCCGGAAAGCTGGTGCGGGTAGCTGTCCACGCGCAGGTCCGGGCTGGGGATGCCGACCTCGTCCAGCAAGGTGATCGCGCGGGTACGGGCGGCGCTGCGGGACATCGGCTCGTGCGCGCGGAGCTGCTCGGCGATGTGCCAGCCGATCGAGTAGACCGGGGTGAGCGCGGTCATCGGATCCTGGAAGATCATCGCGATGTCCCGGCCGCGGATCGCCCGCAGGTCGTTGTCCGGCATGCTCAGCAGGTCCTCGCCGCAGAACACCGCGGTCCCCGAGATCTCCGCGTTCGGATCGCGGATCAACCGCAGCAGGCTGAGTACGGTCACGCTCTTGCCGGCACCGGACTCGCCGACCACGCCGAGCGTGTCACCGGCCTGCATCGAGAACGACAGTCCGTCGACCGCGGTGACCGTACCGCGCCGGGTCCGGAACCGTACCCGCAGGTCGCGTACGTCCAGCAACGGCTCAGGCATCGCGTACCCGGGGATCCAGGCGGGCGTACGCGATGTCCACCAGCGCGTTCGCGAGCACCACGAAGAACGCCGCGTACATGACCGTACCCATGATGACCGGCAGGTCCAGGTTCTGTAGCGAGTCGTAGGTGAGCTTGCCGATGCCGGGCAGCCCGAAGACCACCTCGGTGAGCAGCGCCGCGCCGCCGACGAGCGCGCCGAAGTCCAGGCCGACCAGCGACACGATCGGGATCAGCGAGCAGCGCAGCGCATGCCGGATCAGGATGCGCCGC
>DASRRF010000751.1:0-11524 GCA_035695905.1 Micromonosporaceae bacterium
GCCGATCACCGGTGGCAGCATCCGGTGCGAGTACGCCAGCGCCACCGCCACCGCCTCGATCGCCCCGGCCGCGCCCTGCCCGTGACCGGTCACTCCCTTGATCGCGGTCACCGCCGGCCCCGGCACGCCGAACAGCTCCTGGATCGCCCGCGCCTCCAGCTGATCGTTCAGGATGGTGGCCGAGGCGTGGGCGTTGACGTGGGTCACCTCGCCCGGAGCGACCCTCGCGTCGACCAACGCGCTTCGCATGCACGCGATGGCCTGCGCGGCGTCGGGCGCGGGGGCGGTCACATGGTGCGCATCCGAGCTCGCCCCCACCCCGGCGATCTCAGCGTAGCCGCGGACGCCCCGGGCGGCCGCGTGCGCCGCCTCCTCCAGCACCAGCACCGCGGCCCCCTCACCGGCGCAGAACCCATCGCGGTCTACGTCGAACGGAGCGGACCGTCCGGTGGGCGAGAGCGCACGGGCCGCCAGGTATCCGGCCAGCGCACCGTCGGTCAGCGCCGCCTCCGCGCTCCCGGCCAGGGCCAGCTCGGCCCGGCCGGCGGCCACCCACCGGGCAGCCGCACCGATCGCGAGCGTCCCGGTGGCGCACGCGGTGGAGACCGCCTCCGCCAGCCCGTGCGTCCGCCAGCGAATGGAAATCGCTGCGGCGGCCGCATTGACCATCGTCATCGGTACCAGGTACGGGGAGACCGCCCGCTGGCCGCGCTCCGCCAGCGCCCGCAGCTGCTGCCCCCGGGTGGTTGCCCCGCCGCTGCCGCTGCCCACGAGTACGGCCACCCGCTGCGGGTCCACACCGGTCAGTGACCCGGCCGCGGTGACCTCTGGCAGCAGGCCGGCGTCGACCAGCGCCATCGCCGCGGCTCCGACCGCGAACTGTGCGAACCGGTCCAGCCGCCGCGCCTCCACTCGCGACAGTCCGAACCAGCCGGGATCGAACTCCGGCACCGGCCGTACCGTCGCCGGCTCTACCGGGGCCGATAGCCCATCCCAGAACCGTTGCTTTCCGATCCCGTTCGGCGCGATTACCCCCACCCCGGTGACCAGCACCCGTCGTCCAGCCTGCGACTCGATCACCGCCCACCTCCGTCCATCCGGACCGGCAGCCGCGCCAGGCCGCGCAGGTGGAGGACGCCGTTGCGGGGGAGGGTGGCCGGGTCGGCGGCCAACCGCAGCTGCGGGAGCCGGCGGACCAGCTCGGTCAGTGCGAGCTGCGCCTCCAGCCGCGCGAGCTCCGCGCCGGGGCAGCGGTGCCGGCCGACGCCGAACGACAGCGCCCGCGGTCCGGCGCGGCCGGGCTGGAACCGGTCCGGGTCCGGGTAGACCGCGGGGTCGCGGTTGGCGGCGGCGAACACCGGGTAGACCCGCTCCCCGGGTGCGATGGTGACCCCGCACAGCTCAACCGGCCGCTGGGCGAACTGCGGCCCGCCGACCGGTACCGATGGCTCGTGGCGCAGCAGCTCCTCCACCGTACCGGCCATGGCGGACGAGTCATCGCGCACCCGCTTCGCGAGGTCGCGGTCGGCCAGCAGTACCAGCGCCCCGTACGACAGCAGCGACGCCACGGTCTGGTAGCCAGCGTTGAGCAACGAGGTGAACATCGACACCACCTCGGCACGGCGCAGGGTCTGCTCCTGCCCGTGGGCCTGGATCAGGACCGAGAGAAGGTCGTCGCCGGTCCGTGGTCCCGCCTGGTCGATCAGCTGCCGGGTGAGCCGGCGCAGGTCCAGCGTGGCGCGGCGCGCCTGCGCCGGATCGTGGGGGAACGCGCTGATCACCGCGCTCGCCAGGGCCGCGAGCTGGGGCCCCTGCCGGTCCCCGGCACCGAGGACGTGGCCGATCACCGCCCCCGCGACCGGCATCGCGAAGTCAGCCACCAGGTCGGCCTCCGGCCGCACTGCCAGCCGGTCGGTAACCTCCCGCGCGACCGCGGCCACCATCGGCCGCCAGCGCGCCATGGCGCGGTGGGTGAACACTGGCGCGATGATCCGCCGCAGCCGGGCATGCTCGGCGCCGTCGGTGTTGAACAGCTGCGGGCCACCGGAGAAGAGGAACGGGTCACCGGGGTAGCGCAGCCGCCCGAAGCTCCCCGCGAGCTGAGCCTTTCCCAGCGCGTCGCGGCTGAACCCGGGGTGCGACAGCAGCTCCGCCACCGGGTGGTAGCCGATGAGCACCCAGGCGGTGGGGTCACCGGGAAGCTCCATCCGGTGGATCGGGCCTGCCTCCCGAAGCCGCCGGTACGTCCGGTGCGGATCGCGCAGGTCGTTACCGCTGGCGGTCATCGGTAATGTCCACTGTAGACACCAACGGCTCGGGAACCTTCATGTCCGTATCGAGCATCGGCCAACCCAGCCACAGGTGCGGCCGGTCTTCGATCACCCGCTCCAGCCACCCGAACAGCCGCAGCGAGGTGGGCACGTCGCCGTGGCGGTCGGCCGGCGGCGGGACCGGCTCGCCGAACTCGATCCGCACCCGCCGGTCGCCGTCCGGAGTCACCAGCGCCGGGAGGATGTCGGCCTGGGCGATGCGCGCGAACCGGGCGGCCGTCGTGGGTAGCCGGATGGTCCGCCCCAGGAAGGTGGCGGTCGCGGCCTTGACGGTACCGGCGGATCCCCGGTCGACTTCTGGGAGGATGACCAGCAGGTCCCCGCGCGCCAGCGCCTGGGCCGCCGCACTGGCAGCGTTCGGGCGGGGCACCACGAGGTAGCCGATCTGCTCCAGGAGCCGCGGCGCCAGCGCGGGGATGATGTCCCGCAGCGCGAGGCCGGCGATCCCGGTGCCGAGCACGGTCGACCGTACACCCAGCGCCGCCAGCGCCAGCGGGACCGCATAGAGGAAACCGATGTGCGGCGCGAACACCACCGCCGGCCGACCGCCGGCGGTGGCGTTGCGCAGCTGATCCAGGCCACACCATTGAACGTCCAACGGGGACTTCTCGTCGTGCTCCAGCTGGGTGATCAGTGCACCGAGGGTCGCGTTCGACCTCAGTACGAACTCGGCGGAATCCTGCGCGATCTGCTCGCTGCGATCGCGCAGCGTCGGGGTCAGCGCGACCGGCTGGCGGATCAGATCGCTGGTGCTGGCCAGCCGCTCCGCCAGCCGGTACCGCAGCTCCCAGTCGCTCGCGCGCTCCAGGAAATCGAGGACCAGCTCGGTCGGGAGCTGCCAGAGCAGCTTGTAGAGGGCAATGCTCTGGCTGGCAACGCTGAGGTCAATCACGCTCTGTTGCACGACACCTCACCCGTAGTTGGTCGGATCGTTAACAGCGGTCCATGCCGTGTTCGAAAGCGCCGGCGCTCGTCAGTAGCTCGATCGCGCGGCTCCGGTACCCATTAGTGGCGGGGCTGCGGAGCCAGTCTCGCCAGACCGGCCAGTCGTGCCGGCTCTCCTCGTTGGTGCCGGCGCCCGCCACCGCGTTGAACTTTTCAGCCAGGTTCGGCCGCTGGGCCCCCTCATCAGGCCAGGCAAGGTACTCGGGTGACCAGAGGATCCGCTGCTCGCGGACCCGGTAGCAATGCCAGAGATGCAGGTCGATCGCTGCGAGATCGCCCGGATGTAGGGTGACTGCGACGGCCGGAAGCCAGTCCCGCTCGGCCACCGCTACCGGACTCTCGGCCGCCTTGCCGGGGCCGACCGCGGCGGTGAGGACCTCTCGGACCGCCTCGCGTTGCGGCAGGCAGTGCGACATCGGCAGCAGCCGCAGCCCAGTGGCGGGTCCGCTGACGTAGACGAGAAACTTCACCGCCCGCAGTCCGAGCGGATCGTCGTAGTGCCACGGCGTGATGCCCCTGAGCCACGCCACCTCAGGCGGGCACGGCAGCGACTCGGTGCCGAGCAGGCTCCGGGAGAGATCCCACAGCCGACCGTCGTCAACGGCCAGCGCGGTGCTGCACGGGGTGGCGTCTGCCAGGCCGGGGAGCCAGGCCGGCGTCCTGCGTGACTCAAGGTCTGCATAGGCGCTCTGGAAGGCGTCGGTGAACTCGCGCGCGATCGTCTGGCATTCGTCCGGGGACAACGCATTGCGCACCACGACAAACCCGAACAGCTCAAACCACGAGGCGTCATAGCCGTTGGTATGCAACAGAGCTCATCCTCTCGTCGGCACTGGACCGGTCGACGCTGGGCCGAGGGTGAGCACCGACGGGATCCGCTGCGGCCATGCCAGCCGCAGCAGGCCGTACCCGGTGCCCGCCAAGCCGAGCAGTAGGCCAGGCGTTTCCACGCCGTGCGGTGCTCCCGACAGCCAGCCCTGCTCGTCGATCGAGTCCAGGACCGCACCCGCCAACTGCTGTGCCTGGTCGTACCAGTGCGGGACCGCAAGCGCCTCGGCCGCCAGCACCAACAGCTCGAGGCTGCCAAGGTCGCCGTGACACAGCGAGTGGTTGGTCCCGAACCCGGTCCGCAGGGTGTGGCTCACTGCCGCGACGATCTCCGCCCGGGTCAACTCGTCGGAGAGGTACGGCAGGCTACGGATCCGGGCCAGGCCCACCCCGGCCGCGCCGTGGCACCACGCGGAGATGGTGAACGCGCCGCCACCGCCCTCGGCCCGCAGGTCCCGCCATGTGCCGGCCGTGTGCAGAAACAGGCTGCGCTCGTACGCCAGCGCCGCCAGCGCGGCGTCGTGGTAGAGCGGCTCGCTGCAGAGTGTGGCCGCCACCAGCAGCGGCCAGGCGATCCCGGCGGTGCCGTGGGCGAGGCCGGCGATCGGGACCTCCGCGACACCGGCGTCCTGCATCGGTTGCGGCAGCCAGGCCATCCCGGGACCGGCCGGTCGGGCTCCGGCGATCAGGCGGTCGGCGCAGGCCCGCACCGCGTCCAGGACCGCCCCGCACGGGCGGACCGCATGCAGCGCCTGGAGCGCGACGATCGAACCGGCCGAGCCGGCGGCGAAATCGAACTGGCTGTCGCTGGTAGCCCACTCACCGGCCTGGCACGCGAGCGAGACCGCATGGTCGAGCAGCTCGCCATCCTCCCACCAGCTGCCGAGCTGAGTGAGGGCATAGATGATCCCGCCGACGCCGGCACACCCTCCGACCCGGGGCAACGCGCCGCGCTCCACCTGCGCCCTGGCGGTCTGCAGCGCGGCCCGCGCGAGGGCGGTGTGTGCCGGCTCGCCGGTAACGCTGCCCAGCGCCCCGAAGAACAGCGCCAGCCCGGTCAGGCCGGTGCACAGGTCCGGTCCGAGCGGACCGAGCGACCACCGTTCCCCCCGGGCCGACACCACTCCCAGCCACTCCACACTGTCCGGTGTTTGGTAGGCCAATCCGGCCAGGTGCCGGCCGATCGCCTCGGCACCGGCCATCAGCCGGTCCTGGCCGGCTGGCCCACGGATCGGTGGCAACGGATAGCTGGCGGGCTCGATCTCCCGCAGGTTCATGGTGGCGGCCGCCACCGAGGCCCGGATCAACCAGCGCTGCCGGGCCAGGTCGTCCGGCCCAAGACCGGCCGCCACCTCGCGTACGGCTGCCAACCCGGTGCTGCCCACCAGGCCCGGGATCGGTGCGCCGGTGCTGGCGCGTAGCACGGACTCGTCGGTACGGGCGGTGAAGACCGGGATGTCCTGCCGCCACAGGTCGGCGCGTTCGTACTCCACCAACGCCGCCAGGCCGGGGCGGCGGGACACCCCCCGCCACAGCCAGTCGAAGTGCCGGTCGGTGTCCAGCCCGTCGGCCAGCACGTCCGGATGCAGGCTGGTGCTGCGCAGCACCGCATACTCGGCGGTCGCGCGCACGATCACCCGTACCTGGTCGCCGGCGAATGCGGCCAGCGGACCGGCCGCGGCCAGCAGCTCGTGTCGATGCCGCCGGCACAGCTCGTAGGTCTCGCTGAACCCGGCCACGATGTCGTCCACATAGTCCAGCACCCGGACCGGCGAGCCCGGATCCGCCGGCTGGTTCGTGGTCGCTGCCAGCGGTTGGCGGCGCAGCCGCAGCCGCATCCGGTCGGTACCCGCGTCGACCACCTCCGGCAGGGCGAGCGGGCTCAGCTGCCCGCGGTCCGAGCCGAGCCCGCTCAGGTCGGCGCTGGCTCCGGTGGCGGTCTGCCACGACTGGACCGGCAGCAGCCCGACCCGCAGGACGGACCGGGCGGCGTCGGCCACAGCAGCTTGCTCGGCCGCGGGCAGGTTGCCGCCGAGCGCCAGCGCCGGCTGGCAGGTCGCCTCCAGGTCCACCAGCATCGGGTGTTCCCCCACCGCGATCACATTCTCCGCATGCAGGTCGCTGGCCCGCAGCAGATACAACACCGCCAGCACGACTCCCTGCCGGCGGTAGAAGCGGCGCAGCTCCGCGCGGTCCGCGCACGCTCGGGGGGTGACGTACTCCACCCATCCGTAGTCGCCCCGGTCGATCGCGGTTGGGAGCCGTACCGGACAGCTCAATCCGCGCGCCGCCAGCCAGTCCAGCAGCTGCTGGACGTGGCGGTCCACGGTGATCGGACGTGGCTTGTAGACCACCCGAACGCCGCCGGCGCAGGTCACCGCCAACCCGGTCTGCCCGCCGCGGTGCGGGTCGCCGAGCTCGGTGACTATCTCAGTGATCGGGCCGAGCCGGCCGGACGGTCCGAACGTGGCGGCCAGCTGCGGCCAGTCGGCAGCAAGCCGCGCCGCGAACCCGGCGCCGGCCCGGACCCAGTCCAGGGCCACCGTCGCCAGCAACCGCCCCAACACCGGGTATGCCTCGAGCAGCAACAGCCGCTCGTCCGGACGCCGCAACCGGTCGCAGAACGCCTCGAACCGCTCGACCGATTCGGCCCCCGGTAGGGATCCCCGGATCCCAGCCTGCTGAAGCTCCAGCACCATGACGCGGGTGAGCATCCGGTCGAGCCGGCGGGCCAGCGGCGGATAGAGCCAGGCCAGCAGCTCGACTGGATCGAACGGCATCCGCTCGCGGCCGGGCAGGGTCGCGAGCTGATCCGCCAGGCTGCGCCGGGCGCGAACCAGCAGTGGCTCGACGAGGCCTGCGAACCGTGCGTCCGGCGGAATCCCGGCGGGATCCTCGACCGGTCGTCCGGAGGTGGCTGGCTGGTCCCGGTACGCCTCGCCCAGCTCAGAGAGCCATTGCGGTGGCGCCGGCAACCGCACCGCCAGCGTGGCGGCCGGTTCGGCGAGCAACTCTCGCAGCCGGGCCTCGGTCAGCCCGGCACTGGCCAGCCGGCGTTGCCACCAGGGCGGCTGGTCGAAAGGCGGCTGGCCTGACCACTTCCGCAGCCGGAGGGTCCCGGCACCAACCTGCGGCAGATCGTCGACGTCAGGCGAAGCGACCACCTGGCCACTCGCCAGGCGGTCGGCCAAGCCGGTCGCTCGATACAGCGCCGGGCTGAAATCCTCCGCTGGATGTTCCCTGGTGGCACCCTCCGCCGTCGGCGGCGTCACCGGTTCCGATCGCCGTGGAGCGCTAGAAGCAACACGGCGTCTTGCTGAAGGTCGTGACCGGGCACTCCTCCCGGCTGGCCGGATCGGACGCCATCAGCTGGTCCAGCTCCTCGTTGACCGAACCCGACGGATGCTCCAGCTCGGTGTTCTCGAGAACCTGATCGGTGATCGGCATATCGGCTCCTCCCGCTGGTCAGACATATGATCTGGACTCTGCCGGACCGCGCCGGAACAGACGAGGACAGCAACCGGCCATTCGGAGGTCATTTCGGAAGATCGGCAATCGACTACTGGTTGCTCGACGCGGCCGTCGAGCCCGCGCCCCGCGGTCAGCGACCGCGGTCGGCGCTGGCCGGGGTCAATACCTTGGCGCGCACATGGTCGGCGCGTGGGTCGCCGAGCTCAGCAAGGATGTCGGCGGCTTGCAGCCAGGCGACGTTCGCGGCATCGCGGTCGCTCGCGGCGCTGTGGACATCGCCGATGTTGTCCAGCACCGCGGCGCTGTTGAGCCGGTCGCCGAGGTCCCGGTACCGCGCGAGGGCGTGTTCGTAGCTGGTGGCGGCGCGTCGGAATCGCCCTAGCCGTAGGTTGATGAGGCCGAGGCTGTCCCAGGTGGCGGCCTCACCGGCGCGGTCGCCGATCCGGCGGTGCAGGGCAAGTGCCCGGCGACAGCAATCCAGGGCGTGCTGGTAATGCCCGATGCGGGCGTAGTCCCAGCCCACTGCGTTGAGCGCTCGCGCCTGCCCGTCCTGATCTCCGGTCGTGAGGTAGAGGTCGAGGGCCTGCTGGGCGTGGTCCAGTGCATCGTGGTCACGGCCCCGCAGGCCCAGCAGCCAGGAGAGATCGAGGTGGGTACGTGCCCGGCTGGCCAGGTCGCCCGCCCCCGCGAAGAGTTCCAAGGCGCGGTGCAGATGTCGGTACGCGGGCCGGTACCGGCCGGTGCGTGCCAAGGCGCGGCCGAGCCCGCGGTGGCAGTGGGCCTGCCCGGCTTGGTCGTCAGCACGCCGCGCTGACGTCAGCGCTGCCCGCTGGGTGGTCACCCAGTCGAGCCAGTGCCCTCGTCGGTCGAGATAGTCGACCAGGGCCCAGGCCAGTTGCCAGGCGTGGTGGTCGAATCCGTCCCGCCGAGCCAGCGCGATGGCCGCGATGAGCGCGGCGTGTTCGGTGGTGAACCAGGTAATTGCCTGTTTCGCGGTGGTGATTGGTTCAACCGTTACGCCGGCCTCGGCCGCGGTGGGCGTGATCGGGACGCGATGCCGGTTGAGTAGCCATGCCGCCCGAACGGCAGTACCCAGGTAGGAGTCGAGCATGCGGTGCGCGGCTGCCTGGCGGTCCGCGTCCGGGTCGTGGCCGCAGGCAAGTTCGGCCGCGTAGATGCGCAGCAGGTCATGTAACTCGTACCGGCCGGGCGCCCGCTCGGTCACCAGATGAGCCCGGACTAGCTCGGCAAGCAGGTGACGGGCGCGGGGACGGCCGGCCAAGCTCGCGGCTGCCGCCACACCGATGTCCGGCCCGGCGTACAGCCCGAGCCCGCGCAGCAGCCGGGCCGAGTCGGCACTGATGGTGCGATAGGACCACGAAAACACCGTGCGCAGGCTGGTCGCCGGATCGTCGTTGTCGAAGGCATCCAGGCCACGACCGTCGCGCAGTTCTGCGGCGATTGCGGCAAGAGGGAACTCGGGACGGGTTGCCGCGCGCGCGGCAGCAATGGCAAGCGCCAACGGCAGCCGCGCGCACCTGCCGAGGATCTCATCGACCGCGCGCGGTTCGGCGGCCGCCCGGTCGGAGCCGACACGCAACGCCAGCAGTTCTTGTGCCTCCGCAATAGGCAGAGGGTCGAGCGAGATTGCACAGGCACCGTCGCCGGTCAGCAGACCGCTAAGGCTGGAGCGGCTGGTGATCAGGACCAGGCATCGGGGCCCGCCGGGCAAAAGTGGCCGAACCTGCTCGGCAGTGCTGGCGTTGTCCAGGACCACGAGAACCTGGCGGGTGGCGAGCAGGGTGCGATACAGCCCGGCCTGTGCGTGCAGGTCCGCTGGTACTCGATGTTGGGCCACGCCCAGCGCGTCCAGAAAGCCGCGCAGCGCATCGGTCGCAGCCATGGGCGCACCGCTAGGGTCGAAGCCGCGAAGGTTGACGTACAGCTGCCCGCCGGGGAACCAGCGCGCCATCTGATGGGCGGCATGCACCGCCAGAGCGGTCTTGCCCACACCGGCCATCCCGCAGATCACCACTGCCTTCGCCAGCAGGGTATCGCCGGTGGGCTCGACGGCCAGTTGCGACAGCGGGCCGCGGCGGCCCGCGAACCCGACGACGTCCGGCGGCAGCTGCCGTGGTGTGGTGTCCCTGCCCAGACCTTGCGCCGCCGCGACAAGGTGCTTGCGCTCGTCGGCGGTGAGGCGCAGCGCGTCGGCCAGGAGTCGCAGGGACTCGCTGCGCGGGTGTCGGATGCTGCCGGACTCCAGCCGGCGGATGGTGCGAACGGCCAGACCGGTGCTATCGGCGAGCTCCTGTTGAGTCAGGAACAGCCGCTGCCGCCAAGCGAGCACCAGCCCGGCGACAGGGGACGGTGCCGCCGTCCGTGGACGGCAGCCGTCGGTGGCCATCAAACCCCGCTGGATGCGTTTGCATTGCGCATTTCATGCCATCATCGTCGACGGCTGTCGACGTGCCAAGGACCGGGCTCGCCCAGTGGTACGACACCGTCGACATCAACGGGGTTCTGCGGTGTATCGCCTCACGGCGACACATCCACGCACCGCGAACGGGTCCTGCGCTACCTGGCTTCGCTTCCGTCAGGCTGGCATGTTGGCGCAGAGCGCCGTGACGTGTTCGTCGGTCACCGTCCGTCCGTCACTGTTGCGTACCACCACCTGCAGTTGGAATGTGTGCTGGCCGTTACCGGAACAGTCAACGTTCAGGGTCCGGTTGAACGTGCTACCGAGTCCGGTGAGAGCCGACCATCCGGTGCAGGCGGTCGCGGTCGCGTCGTCGCACCAGCGTTCCGACCAGGTGAACGTTGGCCCGCTGAAGCCCGAGAGGACGGCCGTGTAGGCGTATGTGGCCTTGCTGGTGATGAGGGTCGGCCCGTTGATGTACGCGGAGAGCGGTGGCGGCGGCGGAAGCGGGCAGCTCGTCACCGCGACCGCGTGGTCGTCCCACGCGGCTTGCGAACTCGCGAGACTGATGATCTTCACTCGGAGGGTGAAGTTCTCGCATCGGTCGACCGTCCCGGTCCACGAGCCGGCGGAGAATTGCCCCGAACCGTCGATATGTGACGCGACCTGCGTCCACACGGACTCCGAGGCGTACATTCGCCACCACTGCGTGTAGTAAGGGAGGGTGCCACCGGTCGCGAACGTCGTCCAGGTGTAGGTCTGGTACCGCGTTGCCTGGGCAACCCCTTCGATCACCCCGATCAACGTCGTGGATGTCGGCGCGGCGGGGCCGGGACCCAAGTAGCACTGGCTGACGGTGAACAAGAAGCAGTCGAACGTCCCCCCTGACAGGAATTCGTAGTACGGCGTGACGCCTTCGGCGAAGGGCTGCCAGCCACCGAACCCGTGTGAGGTGTAGAAGTATTCGCGCTCGTTGTTCGGCCGGTAGAGCGGGTTCTCGCTGAGCACGCCAGTCGGGAACAGATCCAAGAAGCGGCTGCCCGCATTGCGATCGCGGTAGACCCGCAGACGCCCCATGGTGAGGTTGTTGTCACAGGTGTCGGTGAGAAACGCGCCGTCATTGCAGTCGTCGTGCGTCCGGTAGTTGCCGTGCTTGTTCTTGGCGATAAACACGCGCGGGTAGGCGAGATAGCGGCTCGGATACTCGAATTCGTCGCGATTGGGCCATGATGAGCTGTCGGCTATCGTGCCGGCGTGCGCGGACAGGAAGCCGTTCCGGACCTCCCAGTGCCCGGTAGCGGGGTTATTTTGCACCGAGAGCATGACGAACTCGGAGTCCCCAAGGTGCCCATTGGTACCACAATCCGCGTAGTAGCTGGGCATGTAGGCGATCCGGACGAAGTCACCCCAGCCATAAAATGGTTCGTTCTTGATGTACTTGGCGGCCCAGTACGGCTCACCGCGGGGGCACTCGTCGTCGATGTTGATGGACAATGCGGGAGCGAACGCGCGGGCGAGCGTGAATTCGCAC
>DASRRF010000752.1:0-7148 GCA_035695905.1 Micromonosporaceae bacterium
CAACCTTCGAAGGAGCCGTCAGTCCTTTGCCCAGCGCAGGATCTCGCCGGCCACCAGGTCCGGCGACTCCTGGTGCGGGAAGTGGCCGATGCGCTCCAGGATGCGCCACTCGTACGGGGCGATCACGTACCGGCCGCTGCCCTGAGCGGTCCGCGGCAGGATCGCGCCGTCGGCGGAGCCGTGCAGCTGCAGCGTCGGCGTGACGATCGGCTGCTGGAGCAGCTTGACGAACCGGTACCCGTGCAGCCGCAGCACCGACCGGAACGCCCAGCGGTACGACTCCAGCGCGCAGAACGCGGCCTGCGGGATCAGCATTGCCTCGCGGCACTTCGCTTCGTACGCCCGGAACTGTGCGGTACGCCGCCAATCCGGTCCACCCCAGCGCCACAGGTAGGCGCCGATCACGGCCGCGTTGTCCCGGGTGAGCACGTGCTCGTACCGCGGGATCTGGAACCGGACCAGCGGAGCGATCGCGGCGAGCTGCCCCCGCGGGTCGGCGAAGATGGCGGCCCGCAGCCGCAGCGGGTGCGCGGCGCCGATCACCACGAGCCGTCGTACCAGCCGTGGGTGGAACGCCGCCGTGGTCCACCCGACCATGCCGCCGGAGCCCGCACCGACCAGGACCGCGGACCGCTCGCCGAGTGCCCGGATCAGCCCGACGACGTCGGCGGCCATGGTGTAACCGTCGTACCCGCGCGGTGGCTTGTCGCTGGCGCCGTACCCCCGGAGATCGACCGCGACCGCGCGGAACCCGGCCTCCGCAACCACCGGCAGGATCCGGTGCCAGGCCCACCAGAACTCCGGGAACCCGTGCAGGAACAGCACCAGCGGCCCGGTGCCCGACTCGACCACGTGGAACCGGCTGCCGTTGGCATTGACGAAGCGATGCGTCCACGCGCCGTCGAGCAGGGCCACGGACTCATCTGCGAGGGGAGCCGGCGTGCTCATGACCTCAGCCTAGGGTAAACACCTGGTCATGATGCCCTGGCTCGAACCCGGCGGCGCAGCAGCAAGGCCGCGAGCAGGGACGCAACGAGCGATCCGGCGAGTACCGCAATCTTGATGCGCTCCTCCTGCTGGGTACCGGCAAACGCGAGGGACGTGATCAGCAGGCTCACCGTGAAGCCGCAACCGGTCAGTACGCTCACCGCGGCGAGATCACGCCATTGCAGGTCGTGCGGCAGCCGGGCCAGCCGTAACCGGGCAGCCAGCGCCGAACCGCCCAGTACGCCGGCGGTCTTGCCGAGCACCAGGCCGGCGACCACCGCGATCGCGACCCGGTCGGCGCCGAACTCGCGCAGCGCGGCCGCGGACAGGGGTACCCCGGCGGCGAAGAACGCGAACAGGGGTACGCACACTCCGGCGGAGAGCGGCTGCAGGGCGTGTTCCAGCCGGTGCGCCGGGGACTCGCGTTCGCCCGGATCGCGGCGTACCCGGGTGGCCAGCCCGATCGCCACCCCGGCGACCGTCGCGTGTACCCCGCTGGCGTGCATCAACGCCCACCCGAGCAGCGCCAGCGCGAGGTAGAGCCACCACCCGCTGAACCTCAACTGCTGCAGCACGGTGTACCCGGCGATCACCACGATCGCGCCGAGCAACGGCAACAGCGCGATGTGTGCGGTGAACACGGTCGCGATCAGCAGGATCGCGCCGAGGTCGTCGACGATGGCCAGGGTGAGCAGGAAGACCCGCAGGCTGGGCGGCAGATCGCTTGCGGTGATGGCCAGGATCGCCAGCGCGAACGCGATGTCCGTGGCGACCGGGACCGCCCACGCGTCGCGCGCGCCGGGCGCGCCGGCCGCGACCGCTAGGCAGACCAGCGCCGGCACGACCATGCCGCCGAGCGCGCCGAAGATCGGCAGCATCGCCCGCCGCACGTTGCGCAGTGACCCGACCACCAGCTCCCGCTTGAGTTCCAGGCCGGCCACCACGAAGAAGACGGTCAGCAGCCCGTCGGTCGCCCACTGCTCCAGGCTCAGGTCCAGGTGCAGGGCGCTCGGTCCGACGGTCGTCGCGGCGAGCCGGTGATACCCATCCCGCAGCGGTGTGTTCGCCACGATCAATGCGACCGCGGTCGCCGCGAGCAGGATCAAACCACCGATCTGCTCGGTACGCAGGAAGCGGGCGACCTCGCTCGCCGCTGCCCTGCGCCGTTTCCGCCGGGCCGGCCGCAGGCTCGGGTTGGTCGGCACGGCACCTCCTGGCTTGCGCTCGCGCGCGACGTCGAGGGGTGCTCGTTGATCAGTCTACTGATGGTCAAGCCGGGTAGATTCGCCGACATGACCCCCTCGCTGCCGGTACCCCTGGTGACGGTGTCCGGTACGCCCGCCGAGTGCGGGGCCGCGTACGGCCTCGAAGCGGCCGACCAGATCGCGATGAACCTTGACGTCTACCGGCGCCGGTTCGCGGTACAGGCCGGACTCGATGCCGCCGCGGTACGCCGGGCCGGTGCCGCGTTCCGCGAGGTCACCGGCGTCCACCACGCCCGGGTGGCCGAGCTGCTGGACGGCGTGGCCGATGGCGCCGGCGTGGCACCGGATGAGATCTACGCACTCAACGCCCGCACCGAGCTGCTGTACGGCCACCCGCGGATCCCGAACGAGGGCTGTACGTCGATCGGCGTACTCGGCACCCACACCGCGAACGGCCACCTGCTGCTCGGGCAGAACTGGGACTGGCATCCGGACCAGCGGGACGCGATGGTGCTGTTGCACACCACGGACGAGGACGGCTTCGCCGTACTCACCCTGACCGAGGCCGGCATGCTGGCGAAGACCGGGTTCAACTCGGCCGGCGTCGGGGTGTGCGTGAACATGCTCGGGTGCGACCGGGACGGCCCTGGTACCGGCCGGCCGATGGGCGTGCCGTACCACGTGATGCTGCGGGCGGCGCTGGAGTCGGACTCGCTGACCAGGGCGCTGCGGTCAACCGTGCGCCCGCCGCGCAACGCGTCGATCAACCTGCTGCTCGGGCAGGCCGGTGGTACGCCCACCGCCGGCGAGGTGATCGACGTGGAGCTGGTGCCGGGCGACGCCGGCTGGCTGAACCCGGTCGACGGGTACCTCACCCACGCGAACCACTTCGACACCGCGCTGCAGATCTACGACACGATCAAGGACTGGGGTGGGTCGTCGCTGTTCCGGGCCGCCCGCGCCCGCCGGCTGCTCGCCGAGGCGGCCGCGGACCGCAAGGTCACCGAGGACGACCTGGCCGCGGTGTTCCGCGACCACACCGGCTTTCCGGGTTCGATCTGCCGGCACGTGGACGAGCGGGACGAGCCGGTCGACCGGTCCGAGAGCGTCTACTCGGTCCTGCTCGACCTCGACGCGCGCCGGCTCGGCCTGGCCGCCGGGCCACCGTGTGAGCACGAGTACGCCTGGACCACACTGCCCCGCTGATGCCCTCCGTCAGCGAGCGAGCCAGAAACTCAGTCCGACGCGCCGGACTGCAGGCCGGCCGAGATGAGGTCCATCACCGAGGAGTCCTGCAATGTCGTGACGTCGCCCAGCGACCGGTTCTCCGCGACATCGCGCAGGAGTCGTCGCATGATCTTGCCAGAGCGGGTCTTCGGCAACTCCGCAACGAGCATGATCTGCCGGGGCTTGGCGATCGGGCCGAGCGTCTTGGCCACGTGCTCCCGCAGCTCCTTGACCAGCTCACCGTCGCCCCGCACATCGCCGCGCAGGATCACGAAGGCGACGATCGCCTGGCCGGTGGTGGCATCGGTGGCCCCGACGACCGCGGACTCGGCCACCGACGGGTGCGAGACCAGCGCCGACTCGACCTCGGTGGTGGAGATGTTGTGGCCGGAGATGAGCATGACGTCGTCCACCCGGCCGAGCAGCCAGAGGTCTCCGTCGTCGTCCTTCTTGGCGCCGTCACCGGCGAAGTACAACCCGGGGAACCGCGACCAGTAGGTTTCGACGAACCGCTCCGGATCGCCCCAGATCGTCCGCAGCATGGCCGGCCAGGGTTCCCGGATGACGAGATAGCCGCCGCCACCATTCGGTACCGCGTTGCCCTTGTCGTCCACCACGTCGGCGACGATGCCGGGCAGCGCAGTCATCGCCGAGCCCGGCTTGGTCGCGGCCACGCCGGGCAGCGGCGAGATCATGATGGACCCGGTCTCGGTCTGCCACCACGTGTCGACAATCGGGCACCGGTCGGCGCCGATGTGTTCCCGGTACCAGATCCACGCCTCCGGGTTGATCGGCTCACCGACCGTACCGATCAGGCGCAACGACGCGAGGTTGAACTGGGCCGGGATGTCGTCGCCCCACTTGGCGAACGTCCGGATCGCGGTCGGCGCGGTGTACAGGATCGTGATGCCGTACTTCTCGATGAGCTCCCAGAACCGGCCGCGGTGCGGGGTGTCCGGGGTTCCTTCGTACATCACGGACGTGGCGCCGTTGGTCAGTGGCCCGTAGACGATGTACGAGTGCCCGGTAACCCAGCCGATGTCCGCCGTACACCAGTAGACGTCTGTCTCCGGCTTCAGGTCGAAGACCGCCCAGTGGGTGTACGCAACCTGGGTCAGGTAGCCACCGGTGGTGTGCAGGATGCCCTTCGGCTTCGCGGTGGTGCCCGAGGTGTAGAGGATGAACAGCGGGTGTTCGGCGTCCAGCGGCTGCGCCGTGTGCGACGCGCTGGCCGGCTCCACTGTGTCGTGCCACCACAGGTCCCGGCCGCTGACCCAGCCGACCTCCTGGTTGGTACGGCGCACCACGAGCACGTGTTCGACGGAGGGGCAGTCCGCGACCGCCTCGTCCACGGTCGGCTTCAGTGCCGACGGGTTGCCCCGGCGGAACCCGCCGTCCGCGGTGATGACCAGCCGGGCCGTCGCGTCCTGGATCCGGCCGCGCAACGCGTCCGCGGAGAACCCGCCGAAGACCACGTTGTGGGTGGCGCCGATCCGGGCGCAGGCGAGCATCGCGATCGGCAGCTCCGGGATCATCGGCAGGTAGATCGCCACCCGGTCGCCGGCGGTGATACCGAGTTCGGTCAACGCGTTCGCCGCCTGACACACCGACCGGTGCAGTTCGGCGTAGGTGATGGTCCGGGTGTCGCCCGGCTCGCCCTCCCAGTGGTAGGCAACCCGGTCACCACGACCGGCTTCGATGTGCCTATCGAGGCAGTTGTACGCCATGTTCAGCCGGCCGCCGACGAACCACTTCGCGAACGGCGGGTTGGACCAGTCGAGCACGGTGTCCCACTCGGTGGCCCAGTCCAACCTGCGGGCGGCCCTGTCCCAGAATGCGAGCCGATCGGCTGCCGCGCCGGCGTACACCCGCGCGGTGACGTTGGCGCGGGCGGCGAACTCCGCCGGTGGCGGAAACCGCCGGGTCTCCTGCAGCAGGTTCTCCAGGGTCTCACTCATCGGCCGACTCCCTCACGTGGTACGCACATCTGCTCGGATCCTGCCACTATCGCGCGAGTTCACGCAGCCCACCCCCGCCGGCACCGGCTAACCCGGATCTCTACCGTGGGCCGGGTGACCGCCGACCCGCTCGCCCCGCTGCTGGACCTCGTCGATGTCGAACCGGCGCTGGCCCGGGCCCGCGATTCCGTCGACGCCGCGCTGCGGCACCGGGCGCTGCGCCGGCTGGGTGGCCAGGTCGCGGCCGAGGTCGGCCTGCGGTCCGCGGTGGCCAGCGCATCCCTCGACGGGTACGCGGCACAGCGCGATCGGGTACGCGCCGGACTGGTCACCGATCCGGTGGTACAGGGCGCGTTGCGGGTCGCCGGAGCGCTCCACCCGCTGGCCGAGCTCTGGCCGATCGCGCCTCGCCAGGCGCTCGCGAAGCTGCACGTGCTCGCCCTGCGCGGGGTCGTACCCGACGACGAGCTCGGCCGCCCGGCTCCCGGCGGCGCGACGGCCAGGTTCGCCGCGCTGGCCGAGCTTGCCACCGGGGCGAGCCGGGTACCCCCGCTGCTGGTCGCCGCGGTGGTACACGGCGAGCTGCTGACCCTGCGCGCGTTTGCCGGTCCGAGCGGCGTGCTGGCCCGCGCGGCGGCCCGGCTGGTGCTCATCTCCAGTGGGTTCGACCCGCGTGGCCTGGTCGCCCCGGAGATCGGCCACCTGACCCGGCAGCCGGAGTACGTGGGTGCCGCCGGGGCGTACGCCACCGGCACGCGGGACGGCATCCGCGCGTGGGTACGGCACTGCGCGGTGGCAACCGAACTCGGCGCCGCCGAGCTGGTAACGATCGGCGACGAGCTGGTTACCTGAGCCCGGGTCAGCTGCCGGTTTTGGTCCGCCGGACGTTGCGCACTCCGTTGACGATCAGCAGGATCGGGACGATCAGCGGCCAGAACGAGATGAACACCGTGCCGCCGTCGAAGATGAACAGCAGATAGCCGGCGTACCCGAGGAACGCCAGCGCGAACACGGCGATGAGTACGCGCTCCCACGCCTTCTGCACACCGAAGCCGAGTGCCGCGAAAACCGCGCAGACAACCCCGCTGAGGCCGTACCCGGCGATGATGAGCAATGTCTGTGCGGTGGTGAACTCATGTACGGCGAGCGACATGGCAGGTCTCCCAATCGAGTTCATGGACAGCCTGCATACGCTAGAGCACCGCGAGATCGGCCGCATGTCCGCCGAACGGACGATGGCTATCCGGCGGCCCGGCCGCTTGGCGTGATACCGGCCACCACGTCATCGGGTGCCATACCGCGATCCACCGTCTCCGGATCCGCGGCGCCGAGCCGGCTCGTCGCGATATCCGCGTACAGCTCGGCGAACGCGGTGAACAGTGCCGGCGTCAAGCCCGCGGCCCGTTGCGCCGTGGCGATCTCGCGCATCTCCGGCACGTACCGGTGCGCCTTTGTCGCCGCGACGGCGACCTTGCCGACGTGGTCGATACCCGCGGTGCGCAGGTCCGCAACAAACTCATCGAGTACGCCGTACCGCGCTGCCGCGCGCATCGCTTGGGCGTACAGCCCGTCGAGTCCTTTGAGTACAGACGCGGTGCACATCTTCACCGCGCTGGCCCTGCCGACCGGACCGGCCAGCGGGATCGGGTGCACGTGCCGCCAAGGCAGTGCCGCCACCTCGGCCGCGCGCGGTCCGGACAGGTAGATCCGGGCACCCGGGCGTACGATCGGCGGCGGTCCGGATATCGCACCGTCCACAAAGGGCAGTCCG
>DASRRF010000753.1:0-4967 GCA_035695905.1 Micromonosporaceae bacterium
GAGCCGGTGGGGGCGGCAGGAGCGGGGGCGCGGGTACGGGCGGCGCCGAGCAGTGCGGCCGAGGCGCCGAGCAGCAGTGGCGCCACGACACCGAACGGGATCGCGACGCCGGCCTTCACCGTCGTGCTGAGCGGTACCAGCGCGGCGATCGTGGCATTGCCGGCCGCGTCGCTGATCGAGCCGGCCAGGTTTATCGCGAGCAGGCAGCCGCTGATGCCGAACAGCACGCCGATCAGCCCGCCGAGCCGGTGTAGCCAGCCCTGACCGCCGATCGCCGCGGCGAACCCGACGCACGAGCCGAGCAGCACGGCCAGGTACCAGCCGCCGCGAGTGAGGTCGAGCAGCGACAGCCGGCCGTCCTGGTCGAGGGTGACGCCCGCCAACGGGCTGTCCAGATGTACCCGGAACGTCGCCCAGGGCAGCGCGACCGCGCCGAACGCCGCGAGGAACCCGAGTCCGGCGCAGATGCCGCCGGTAATGGTGAGCGTCCGCCGCATCGTTCACCTCACTTGACTCACGGGTAACCTCGCTCCGCCCATTCTGGCTCCGCCGCGTCCCACGCGAGCGGACCCAGAACAGGCGCATAGTCCCACCAACGGCGGCGATCGGCTAGCGTGCGGGTTATGCCTATCCGTACCTCATCCGCCCGCTGGCAGGGCACGCTGACTGAAGGTTCCGGCAACATCCGTACTGGAAAGGGTGGGTTCGCCGGGAACTACTCTTTCAAATCCCGATTCGAAGAGGGCGAGGGTACGAACCCCGAGGAGCTGATCGGGGCCGCGCACGCGGGCTGCTTCTCGATGGCGCTGTCCAATATCCTGGCTACCGCCGGCTACCCGCCGAACTCGGTCGAGACCACGGCCAAGGTGCACCTGGACAAGGTGGATGGCGCCATGACGGTGACCCGGATCGAGCTCGACACGGTCGGTGACGTTCCCGGCATCGACGCCGCCGAGTTCACCAAGCACGCGGAGACCGCGAAGGCCACCTGCCCGATCTCCCGCCTGCTCGCGCCCGGCGCGGAAATCAGCCTGACCGCCACGCTCGCCTGAGGCGAAGCGCCCGGGCCGGCATAGCCCAGCCCGGGCCGGCATAGCCCGGGCCGGCGGCCAGCCAGCCCGCGAGCCCAGCCCGGGCCGGCACGCGGCCGGGGCACCCGGCACAATGGCCGGCGTGCCGGTCGAGATGAGCGTGGAGCGCTTCGAGGAGCTGGTCGGCGAGGCGCTCGACGAGGTACCCAGCGAGCTACTCGACTTGATGGACAACGTGGTCATCCTGGTCGCGGACGAGCCTCCGGCGGACGATCCGGACCTGCTCGGGCTGTACGAGGGGCACGCGTTGACCGACCGCGGCTGGAGCTATTCCGGCGTACTGCCCGATCGGATCACCATTTACCGCGGGCCGATCCTGCGCGTCTGCGACTGCGAGGACGACGTGGTGGAAGAGGTCGCGATCACCGTCGTACACGAGATTGCTCATCACTTCGGCATCGACGACGAGCGGCTGCACGAGCTCGGCTGGGGATAGCCCTGGCGCGGCTCCGCTACGATGCGTCAGCGAATGCTCGATCCCCTCGGAGGAGCCGCACCATGCGCAGCGACATCTTCAAGGCCGACAACATGGCGCAGGCGCCCACCCAGGTCGGCATGAGCCTGCAGCACAACAAGTGCGTGAAGTACGTGGTGAACGGCGAATGCCTGGCGCGGCAGGGCGCGATGGTCGCGTACCGCGGGAATCTGCAGTTCGAGGTCAAAGGCCAGGGCGTCGGCAGCTTTTTGAAACGCGCGGTCACCGGCGAGGGCGTGGCCCTGATGGCGGTACGCGGGCAGGGTGAGGCATGGTTCGCCTCCAGCGGGCACGACTGTTTCGTACTGGAGCTGGAGCAGGGCGACACGCTGTCGATCAACGGGCGCAACATCGTGTGCTTCGATCCGGGCCTGAACTACAACATCCAGATGGTCCGCGGCGCCGGGATGTTCGGCGGCGGACTGTTCAACTGCGTCTTCACCGGCACCGGCCGGCTCGCCATCACCTGCGACGGCCAGCCGCTGGTTATCCCGGTGTCGCCGCAGACTCCGGTGTACGTGGACACCGACGCGGTGGTCGGCTGGTCGACCGCGCTGCAGACCGGTATCCAGAAGTCGCAGAGCCTCAAGTCGTTGCTGCGCGGCGGTTCTGGGGAGTTGTTCCAGCTCGCCCTGTCCGGCCAGGGATTCGTGATCGTACAGCCCAGTGAGGGTCGCACCCAGGCGCAATCGTCCAGCGGCGGAGGCGGCGGCATCCTGGGCAACCTGGTCGGGGGTTAGCCCGCCGGGTTACAGCGAACCCGCGCGCAGCCGGCCCAGCCACGCCGCGGCACCCTGATAGTCCACATCGGACAGTCCGGCGGGCGGCGGCACCGGTCGGTCGGTGGAGCGTCCGGGCAAAGCTGCGCGCGGGTACGAGCCGAGGAAGCGAACGTCCGCGCAGACCCGGCGCAGCCCCTGCAACGCCTCGCCGAGCCGCGCCTCGGCCACGTGTCCGGTGCAGTCCAGGAAGAAGAGGTACCGGCCGAGCTGCTCGCCGGTCGGGCGGGACTCGATCCGGGTCAGGTTGACCCCGCGTACGGCCAGCTCCATCAGCACCGCGAGCAGGGCGCCGACCCGGTCGTGCGCGATCGACACGGCCAGCGAGGTGAGATCGTCGCCGGTCGGTGCGGGTGGCGCGGCCGGCCGGGAGACCACAGCGAACCGGGTCACCCCGTCCAGGTGTCGCCGATCTGTTCGGCGAGTACGGCCAGCCGGTGCCGCTGCGCACCGATCGGCGCACAGATGGCCGCATCGTACTCACCGACCGCCGCGCCGACCGCGGCCGCGCCATTGGACAGCACGTCGACCACGACCGCGTCCGGCAGGTTCTTGCGCAGCCAGCCACGGCACTGCGCGGATGCCTGCGGGTGCGCGGCGACGGTGCCGACCGCGTCGAGCCGCACACCGGGCCGGCCGGCGAGCGCGAACTCGACCGCCAGCACGATCTCCCGCGTGATGACCAGCGGGGCACCGGTGGCCAGCTCGTCCAGAGTCACCCCGACCTGGCCGCCGATGGAGTTCTCCAGGGGTACGACGGCGGCATCCGCGTCGCCATCGCGCACCGCGTCCAGCGCCTCCGGCACGCTGCGAGCCGGCGTACACAGCCCACGGGCCGCGGCCGGCAGCTGGCGCAACGCCTGCTCGGCGAAGGTCCCCTCGGGCCCCAGGTAGGTGAAACGCGTCGGCTGTGCCACCACCCGAGGCTAGCCGGGCTCAACAGTCTGCTGTCGACCGGATCCCGGCGGGGGCTTCGGTGCGTACCTCGACCGTGCAGATATCCGTACCCGCGGTGACCAGCCGCAGGGCGCTCGGCGCGCCCTTGGTGACCACCTCCAGCGGGTCGCGTCCGGCGATCATCACAACCGCGTACTGCCAAACCCCGGCGCACAACGGTCCTATCTGGACGGTTGCGGTCGCGCCGCTGGGAACCATTCCGGGGGTACGGCGCAGCAGCGCGACAATCTGATCGCCGGTGGGGTACCCGGCGCACGGCACCGCAACGGACTCGGCGAACGTGGGGATACCCGACGGGGTCGGGGTACGGCGCCCGGTCGCGGTGGGTGCCGGCGTGTTCGACGCGGAACCGCGGGGCTTGGCCGAGTACGGGGTAGCCACGGTGGGCGTACCCGTGGTGCCGCAGCCGGCCAGTAGCGCGCCGGCGAGGGCGGCCACGGCGATGGTACGCAGGCGGCAGCGGGGCACTGTCCGTCCTTCGAGGGGTTTCGAGGGGGTGCGGCGGTCAGGCGTACATCGTAGGCGGATCAGCCGGCCGGCGGCGTACTCAGATCTCCGAGAAGAACGTGAGCGAGCCGGCCGTGGTAGCGCCTTCCCAGATCGGCGTCGCGATCGCGTCCACGGTGCGCATCCGCTCCGCTTCGTGTCTACATTGGACACGCATTAGCCCGCGGGCGAGCCGGCCGGAGGACAGCGCGAGCAGCGGGGGGATCTTGTCCGCCTCGGCGTACGTCAACGCGGTACGCGCCGCGGTGAAGTCGACCATCCGGAGTACGCCGCCGAGCAGGAACCGGCCGACCGACTCGGTCGGATCGCCGAGCCCGAACAGTTCGCCGCAGGCCGGCGACATGGCCAGGATGACCGCGGAGGAGTCGATGATCAGACAAGGCTCTTCGGACACCGCGGCCACCGAGACCCAGCGGTCCAGGTTGGTGATCGGCTCACCGTCGACCGGGTCCGCGGCGTCCAGGGACTCCGAGAGGGAAAGTTCGACGTGCGCCACCACACCTCCCGCGCTAGCTACCGCTCGCCGTCCACGCTAGCCGATGTGGCGGGCGGGCGATCGCACGAGATCTTGCGGAAGGCTCTGGGGTGGCCCACGCAGGTGGACGCTACCGGCGGCCGGCCCTCTTGTCAGCCGCTTCGGTGCCGTCGGGGTACCAACGGTAGATTTCCGCACCGCCCCAGGTGGCCGGGTGGCGCGCTACATGCGAGAGCTTGGCGGCGGTACTCGGTGTGATCCGTTCGCCCCGGGCGGCGAGCACCCGGTCCAGCTCCTGGTACGTGGTGACGATGCAGTCCTTCGGTAGCCCGTAGTAGCTGATCGGGCCGGTCCCGACCAGGGCGAGTACGGGTACCACCGGAACCTTCCGGCCGACCGTACGGGACAGCGCGGCGCTGGCCCGCTTCGCCTCCTTGCGGGCTTGCGGGATGTACGGCGGCCGCTTACCGCCGATCTGTACCACGTCGCCGGCGAGCAGGACCCGGGCCCGGCCGTGGTCGAGCACCGTGACCGCGAATACCCCACTGGGGCCGATGGCAAGAAAGCCGGCCCCTTCCGTGGCCGACTGACTGTCCGAGCTGTGCTGCTCCGCTGGTCTGGGTAGTTCGACGACGTGCCAGTCCGGCCAGTGGTCCAGCCGGGTTGCCGCGCGCTGGCCGGCC
>DASRRF010000754.1:0-2496 GCA_035695905.1 Micromonosporaceae bacterium
CGTGCACGAGCCCATCGACCAGCTCCTTACGGGGCTTCTCCGGCAATGCGTCGAACTCGTCCACGGTGAGCGGTATGCCAGCGATGTCTGGCACGGGGTGATCGGTGATCGTCATGGTCCGCCCCCCTGCTGATGCTTCCCGGCAAGTCTACGCACGTGGCAGCCGGCGAGGTGGTCGTCCACCATTCCGGCGGCCTGCATCGTGGCGTACAGCGTGGTCGGCCCGACGAACCGGAAGCCGCGCCGCTTGAGCTCCTTGGCCAGCGCGATGGACTCGGCCGTGGTCGCCGGTACCTCGGCGAGCGAGCGCGGGCGGCGCTTGCGCGGCGGTGGCGCGTACCCCCACAAGAGCTTGCTCAGGCCGCCGGGCGTCTCGGCGGCGGTCCGGGCATTGGCCACCGCGGCCTCGATTTTCGCGCGGTTGCGGACGATGCCGGCATCCGCCAGCAGCCGGGCGATGTCCTTCTCGCCGTAGGCAGCCACCTTCTCGATCCGGAAGCCGTCGAACGCGGCCCGGAACGATTCGCGCTTGCGCAGGATGGTCAACCAGGACAGCCCGGACTGGAACGCCTCCAGGGTCAGCCGCTCGAAGAGCTTGTCATCGCCGCGCAGCGGCCGGCCCCATTCGTTGTCGTGGTAGGGCACATACTCCGGCGACGACGTTCCCCAGGCGCAGCGGGCCAACCCGTCCGCGCCGATCACGATGTCGCTCATGGCAGCTCACCGACCTCGACCAGCCGGGCGAACCTCTTCAGCGCCTGGGTCAGGCCGACCTTCGAACCGGGCCAGAGCAACGGCCAGGCGAGCCGGCCGGCGATACCCAGCGGCACGTGGAACCACTCGTGCCAGACAACCTGGGTACGCTCGTCGCCCATCGGCGTACAGCGCAGTACGCCCGGGCCGCGCAACAACCGTCCACAGTGGACAACGCGGACCTCGTACGGCGGATCCACCCGTTCCACCCGCATCTCGTCGCGCAGTACGGCCGGACCGACCGCGGTCACCGCCTCGATCAGGCTTCCCGGCCCGCCGTCGCCGGAGACCAGCCGTACGGTGGTGAACGGGATCCATTCGCCCTGCCGCTCCCAGGCGGTGAACGCGGCGAACACGGTGGCCGCGGGTGCCCGGACGATGACCGTCGCGGTCACCTCACCGGCGCCTGGTAACGCTGCGTCAGGCAGTCCGTTGGTCACCGGCGGCCCGTCAGCGCATCGTCGTCGGCCCCGTCGCCGGACGCCGCCTCGTCACCCGGCGCGGCCTCGTCACCGTCCGCCTCATCGGCGGGCTCGGCGGCTGTTGGCTCGGGCTCCGCCGCGGGTTCAGGCTCCGCCGCGGGCTCAGGCTCCGCCGCGGGTTCAGGCTCCGCCGCGGCCGGCGATGGCGTCACCGCGCCGAGCTCCAGCACGATCTCCGCGACCGCCTCCGGGGGTACCGGTGGGGTCTGCGGCTGCTCCGGGCTGGAACTGCTCGCCTGGGCCGCCTCCCGCGCCCGGCGCAGCACCTCCGCGTCGTCGGAGCGGCCGGCCCGCAGCGCCTCGATCTCGGACTCCAACACGTTGATCAGCTCATCCTTGTACCCGATGTCGTACGCCGCGCGGCGCAGCGCCTGATCGACCTGCGCCATCCGGTATCCGCGCAGCGCCGTGTCGAACCGCACCCCACCGATGTCACCCTCGGCCAGCGGGCGATGGGCCGGCAGCGGTACGGCGCGCGCGTCCGGCTCGGCGGGGTCGAGCCCGGGGTCGGCACCGGTGATCAACACCGCCACCCCGAAGACGACCGCGCCGGCGACCAGCGCCACCGCGAGGACGAGCAACAGACCCATGCGTCGATCGTGGCATGTGCTCCCCAACCGGGCGACCCCGGCACCCCGTCGTCACCTGCCCAGCTCAGCGGCGGGGGTACCGTCATGATCGTGAGTCGACCGCTACGGCTGGGACCGCGCACGTTCGAACCGGGCGAACTCGCCGTCATGGCGATTGTGAACCGTACTCCCGACTCGTTCTTCGACCGTGGCGCGACATTCGCCGCGGACGCCGCGCTGCGGGCGGTGCAACGGGCGATCGCGGATGGCGCGGACATCATCGACATCGGCGGGGTGAAGGCCGGACCCGGCGCGGAGGTCGACGTGGTCGAGGAGATCCGGCGCACGGTGGGCACCGTCTCCGCGATCCGCGCCGAGTTCCCCCAAGTAGTTATATCGATCGATACCTGGCGGGCCGAGGTCGCCGCCGAGGCGGTCACCGCCGGCGCGGACCTGATCAACGACACCTGGGCCGGCGCGGATCCCCGGCTGGCCGGCGTCGCCGCCGCGACCGGCGCCGGCCTGGTCTGTTCGCACGCCGGCGGCCTCGCGCCGCGGACCCGGCCGCACCGCGCCGCGTTCGACGACGTCGTGGTCGATGTGGTCGCGACGGTGACCCGGCTCGCCGCGCAGGCCCAAGCCGCGGGGGTACGCCGGGACGGCATCCTGATCGACCCGGCGCACGACTTCGG
>DASRRF010000755.1:0-8285 GCA_035695905.1 Micromonosporaceae bacterium
TGTGCACCGTACGACTGGATCCGGCGACGTTGACCGCGCGCCGATCGGCAGGCCGCTTTGATGATCCACTGCCGACCGGCTGACGTCCGGTTAGAGTGACGGTGTGGCGCTCGGTCTACCTTCCGTGCTCCCCGGTGGTCAGGCGTCCATCGGGGACCTGATCCGCGCCCCGGAGCCGACGTTCTCGTTCGAGTTCTTCCCACCGAAGACGGCCGAGGGCGAACGCCAGCTCTGGCAGGCCATCCGTGAGCTGGAGCCGCTGCACCCGTCGTTCGTCTCGATTACCTACGGGGCGGGCGGCTCCACCCGGGACACCACGGTCTCGGTGACCGAACGGATCGCCACCGAGACCACACTGCTGGCGATGGCCCATCTGACCGCGGTCAACCACTCGGTCGCCGAACTGCGCAACATCGTCGGCCGGTACGCGTCGGTCGGCGTACGCAACATGATGCTCCTGCGCGGCGACCCGCCCGGCGATCCACAGGGCGAATGGGTACCGCATCCGCACGGTTTCGCGTACGCCGCGGACCTTGTCCGCCTGGTGCGGGACAGCGGGGACTTCTGCGTCGGGGTCGCGGCGTTCCCGGAGAAGCACCCGCGATCGCCGGACTTCGAGTCTGATGTGCGGTACTTCGTGGAGAAGGTCCGGGCCGGCGCTGACTTCGCGGTCACCCAGTTCTTCTTCCACTGGCAGGACTGGACGCGGCTGCGCGACGCGGTGGCCGCACACGGTTGCGACGTGCCGATCGTGCCCGGCGTGATGCCGGTGACGAACGTACGGCAGATCGCCCGCTTTGCCGAGCTGTCCGGAGCGGAGTTCCCGCCCGACCTGGCCGAGCGGCTGTGGGCGGTGGCCGACGATCCGGCCGCGGTACGGGCCATCGGGGTCGAGGTGGCCACCGAGCTGTGCCGCCGGCTGCTCGACGAGGGCGCGGCGGGCGTGCACTTCATCACGCTCAACCGGTCGACCGCCACCCGCGAGGTCTGGCAGAACCTGCAGGTGGACCCGGTTCCGGCCGGTACACACGCGTCTGACCCGCGTTGACCTGGGAGGCGTACATAGCCCAGTGGTCGACGCTGCACGGCGGCTTCGACCCGGATCAGGCATCACCGTTCGTACGCGGCTGGCTGCGCATCGCGTACACGTTGGGTCGGGTCTTTGCCCGGGTGCGCGTGACGCCGATGGCGCTGACGGCGGCCGGCCTGATCCTCAACGTCGCGGCGATCGGGGCGGCCGCGGCCGGTGGGGGTTGGCCGGCGATCGCGGCGCTGTTCGTCGTGCTCGGTGCGGTGGCGGACAGCGTCGACGGGGCGGTCGCGGTGCTCACCGAGCGGACGACCAGGCTCGGGTACCTCTACGACTCGCTGGCCAACCGGGTGGCCGAGCTGTGCTGGCTGGTCGCGTTCTGGGTGCTCGGTGCACCGACCTGGGTACTGGTCATCTGCGGTGGCCTGGCCTGGCTGCACGAGTACATCCGGGCGCGGGCGACCGCGGTCGGGCTGACCGAGGTGGGCGCGATGACCGTCGGCGAGTCGGTCGGCCGGATCTCGATTACCGTGGTGGGGCTGTTGCTGGCCGGCGCGGCCGGGCTGATCAGCCGTGGTCTGGCCGCCGGTACGGTCACGATCGCCGCCGTGGTCTGGGTCTTCCTCGGCGCGTTCGGTCTGTTTCAACTTCTTTCCGGGGTACGAAAGTCGCTGCGCTGACGCGCGTTTCAGAGCGGGAGGGTACGGCCGAGAATCGCGAACGCGCGGGCGTCCCCGGGGAAGTAGAAGCTTCGCAACACATCGATAAAGTCGAATCGGCGGTACAGCCGCCAGGCCCGTGACGTGGCCTCGTCCGCCTCCGGGGTGGACAACAGGGTGGTCGAGCCGGTGGCCATGCCGAGCAACGCCTGCAGCTGGCCCTGGCCGATGCCGTGCCCCTGCGCGGCCGGCCGTACGTGCAGCTCCACGACCTCGAAGCAGTTGGCCAACCAGGCATCCCGGCCGTGTTGGTCCAGCGCGCCGCGCACCTGGTCGTGCCACCACTGCCCGGGAGCGGACAGGTAGCCGTACCCGAAGCCGACCAGCCGGCCCGCGGTGGTGATCGTGGCTACCGCGCGGAACCCGGGCCGGCGCAGGTGCGTGGCGATGTAGCCGCGGCGCGCCTCCAGCAGGTCGGCCGGGTAGCCCATCGCCTCGCCGTACACCGCGATCGCGTCGTCCAGCCGGCGGGCCAGGTCGTCGGGTGTCCACGGGACGAGCCTCATGCGACGTCGGCGGGTGTTCCGGCGGTGATGCGTACCAGTTCGGCATAGGTTGTGGGAAACACCGCGTGCGGGATCCCACCGGCCGCCCAGATCTCGTCGTACTGCGCGAGCGCGGTGTCCACCAACGTCCGTACCGGCTTCGGGTGCCCGAGCGGTGCGACGCCGCCGATCGGCTGGCCGGTGTGCTCCCGGACGAAGTCCGACGCGGCACGCCGTACCTCGTCCGCCCCCACCAGGGCGGCCACCTTCGCGGTGTCCACCCGATGCGCGCCCGAGGTGAGTACGAGCAGCGGGTGGTCGTCCGCGTCGAAGATCAAGGAGTTGGCGATCTGCCCAACCTCAACGCCGAGCGCGGCCGCCGCGGCGAGCGCGGTGTGTACCGCATCGGGGAGCATCCGGATCCGGCAGGCCTGGCCGGCCGCGTCCACCGCGCCCGCCGATTCGAGGGCGTCCTGGACCGCTTGGACATTGGGGTGCAGTTGCATGCTCCTATCTTGCTAGGTCCCGCACGTCTCCCGCAGTCGCCGCCACGATGTCCGGTGTGGCAGGTGGTTGAGCCGGTACGGCGGCCCGCGCCGTCTCCGCGAGCCCGACCCCCAGCAGCACCAGCGCGCCGCCGGTGAGCTGCGCCGGATCGAGTGCCTCGCCGAGCACGAGCCAGGCCACGGCTGTCGCGATGACCGGCTCGACCATGCCGATGATGCCGACCGAGGTGGCCGGCAGGTGCCGCAACGCGCCAGCCACCAGCAGGTAGGGCACGATCGAACCGAACACGATGATGTACGCGCACAGCAACCACACCGGTACGCCGTTGCTGGTACCGCGCAGTACCCCGGCCGGGAAGCGCCACCACGGCCGGACGATCATGCCGGCCAGCGCGGCGAAGCCGAACGCCCAGCAGGTCAGCGACAGGGTGTCCCGGGATCGGATCCCGCGGGCGCCGAGGATGTAGTACCCCGCGAGCAGGACCGCGGCGACGAACCCGGCGGCCACCCCGATGCCGTTCAGCCGGACATCACCCCAGACCTCGGCGACGCCGGCCAGCCCGATCAGGCTGAGTACGAGACCGCCCCACAGTCGCGGCTTGACCCGGGCATGCTGCCCGAAGCGGGCCCAGAGCGCCACGAAGAGCGTTGCGGTGTACTCGAACAGCAGCGCGATACCGACCGGCAACCGGGCGATCGACACGAAATACAACATGGGTACGAGGAAGAACCCGGCCAGTCCGTACGTGACGAGCAGCGGCAGCTCGCGGCGGGTGACGGCGAGCCGGATCGGGCCGGGCCGGACCGCGAAGCAGAGCACGAGCAGTCCGGCGAAGGCGCCGGTGGCCCGCAACGTGGTCAGCTGCGGTTCGTCGAACCCGGCGCGCAGGACCAGCTTGGCGATGGTGCCGTTGACCGCGAACAGAGCACTTCCGACGACCACCATGGCGACGCCCAGCGCGGGGTGGGTACGCGGATGCGGCCGGGGCGGTGTCACGGGCACGTACGTTACCGCTCCTTACCCGGGCGGGTGACGTTGCGGTCTTGTCGTACCCGAGGTTTACTCTAGAGGTAGTTCGAACTTATGTTCGAGTGGCTCGGGACTTTCGCGGGTCCCGAGACTCAGGCGGGGTCGCTGCCCATCGCCCACGACCCCCGGGCGATGGCAGCGACCCGGCCGGCCGGGCTCACCCGGCCGATCAAGCGGTGCGGAGGAGACGACGTTGATGCAGGACACACAGGCGCAACAGGGACGGGAGAGCCAGGGGACGGGCGGCCCGGCGACGGTCCAGGTCGCTGTCCCGGTCAACGCACTGCCCCACCGGACTCCGGCGGAGCTGCTCGTGCTCGCCCGGCGCGGGCTGATCGAGGCGGAGCAGACCCGTCCGGACGGCCTGCGGTACGCCGCTGCCCACCTCGCCGCCCTGCGGGCCGCCGCGGCCATGCTCGCCGCGCGGGCCAGGCCGGCACCCGGCCGTCGTGGCCGCCTCACCAGCGTCTGGTCCCTGCTGGTTCTGGTCGCGCCGGAGCTTGAGGAGTGGGCGACGTTCTTCGCCGTGGGAGCCTCGAAGCGGGCCGCGGCCGAGGCGGGCATCCCCCGGGTGGTCAGCGGTCGCGAGGCCGATGACCTGCTGCGGGCGGCCACGTCATTCGTTGCTCTGGTGGAGGTCGCGCTCGGCGTGGCCCATCAACCCATGCTCGATCTCGAGGGCGTCGCCGCCTGAGCCCGATGGGTTTCGGGGGGAAGCACAGTGGCGGAGATTCTTGCCTTGCGTCCGCGGGCCACAACGACTGTGGCCGGAGCCGGCTCGACATTACGGGCGATCCTGGGGGATACGGCTGCGGAGTCGGCGATCGGTGTGCGGTTGCCGCTGCTCCCACCGTTGGACAAGCTGTTCGGGCGCGGGTTGAGGCGCGGTGCGGTGGTGGCGGTTGACGGCGACGCGGCCCGCATGTCGCTGGCGATGGCGCTGATGGCCGGTGTGTCCGGCGATGGCGGCTGGTGCGGGGTGGTGGGAGTGCCCTCGTTCGGCTGCGTCGCCGCCAGCGAGCTGGGCGTCCGGTTGGACCGGTTGGCCATGGTTCCCCAGCCCGGCCCGGTGTGGGCGGAGGCGATGGCGGCCATGTTGCCCGGGATGGATGTGCTGCTGGTCCAGCCACCGGGGCTGGTGCCAGGCCGGTTGGCGCGCCGGCTGGCCGCTCGGGCCCGGCAGGCCCGCTGCACGGTGCTCACCCTGGGACCGGTGTGGGAGGGGGCCGACGTACGCATCAGCGCGGTGCACCAGGAGTGGCTGGGGGTCGGGGCGGGATCCGGCCGGTTGCGCAGCCGCCGGGTGCGGGTCGCCGTGTCGAACCGACCCGGATCCGAGCTCGATGTGTGGCTGCCCGCCGAAGGCGGCGGCGTGGCCGAGGTCGAGCTGACCGTCCAACCTCCACTGTCGATAGTGGACAGACGAGTCGCGGCCGGCGCGGTGGATCTCGACGAGGCGGTGTGATGGACGCGCCGCTGCGTACGCTTGCCGTCTGGTGCCCGGACTGGCCGGTGGTGGCCGCGGAGATCGCGGAAGGCGTCTCGGCACACGATCCGGTCGCGGTGCTCGCGGCGAATCGGGTGGTCGCCTGCTCCGAGGCCGCCCGTGCCGAAGGGGTCCGGCGCGGCCTGCGCAAGCGCGAGGCGCAGAGCCGGTGCCCGCACCTGGTGGTCGTCGCGGATGATCCGGTCCGCGACGCGCGCACCTTCGAGCCCGTGGTCGCCGCGGTCGAGGAGCTGGCCCCGGGTGTCGAGGTGGTCCGCCCGGGTGCGTGCGCGCTGGCCGCCCGGGGTCCGTCCGGCTACTTCGGCGGGGAGGAGCGGGCGGCGCAGCGGATCGTCGAGCATGTCGCGCAGGTGTGCGCGGTGGAGAGCCAGGTGGGCATCGCCGACGGTGGGTTCGCCGCGGGGCTGGCTGCCCGCGCCGGCCGGATCGTCCCGCCGGGCGGCACCGCGGACTTCCTGTCCCCGGTGGGCGTCACGGTCCTCGACCGTCCACAGTTGACAGATCTGTTGCGCCGGCTCGGCATCCGTACCCTCGGGGACTTCTCCGCACTGCCGGTGCGCGACGTGCTGGCCAGGTTCGGGTTCGACGCGGCGTACGCGCACCGGCTCGCCGCGGGGCGCGACGTTGCGCCGCTCGCGGTCCGGCGCCCTCCGCCCGACCTGGACGTGCAGCAGACCTACGACGAGCCGCTGGACCGGGTGGACGCGGCCGCGTTCGCCGCCCGGGGACTCGCGCAGCGGCTGCACGAACGGCTCGCGGCGTACGGCCTGGCCTGCACGCGACTGGTGATCGAGGCGGTGACGGCGCACGGGGAGGAGCTGCACCGGACCTGGCGGCACGAGGGCATGCTGTCCACCACCGGGATCGCCGACCGGGTGCGCTGGCAGTTGGACGGGTGGCTGACGCGTACCGGCACCGGGGAAGGGCGCCCGACCGCGGGCATCCTCCGGCTCCGGCTGATGCCGGACGGCGTGGTCCGGCATGCCGGGTTGCAACCCGGGTTATGGGGTGACGCGGGCGAGGAGCAGGAGCGGGCGCACCGGGCGCTCACCCGGGTCCAAGGCATGCTCGGTCCCGAGGCGGTGGTCACCGCGGTGCTCGGTGGGGGCCGGTCGCCCGCCGACCGGGTCCGGTTGGTGCCCTGGGGAGACGAGCGGGCCTCGGCCGGCCCCGACGCCACCTGGCCGGGCCGGCTACCGTCACCCGCGCCGGCGGTCGTACCGCCCCAGCCGCTGCCCGCCGTCGTCTACGCGGCCGACGGGTCACCGGTCGAGGTCACCGGGCGGTTGGCGGTCAGCGCCCCGCCCGCCCGGGTGGCGGTGGACCGGGCAGGCCCGGTCGACGTGGTGGGGTGGGCCGGGCCGTGGCCGGTCGACGAGCGCTGGTGGGCGCCGGCCGAGGCGTACCGGCGGGTCCGGTTCCAGGTGACGCTGGACGACGGGCGCGCGCTGCTCGTGGTGCTCAGCGGCGGCCAGTGGGCGGTGGAGGCGATCTATGAGTGAGCCGGTCCGCCGATGAGCTTCAACAACCCGCCGATGTCCTGGTCTGAGCTGGAGCGCAAGCTCTCCGGCCGGGCGGGTAAGGGCGAGCGGGTGTTCGTGGTGGATCCGCTGGCCGTCGACGCGGACGGCGGGGATTCGCCGGCGTGGACCCGCAAGCGACCGCCGTACGAACCCCCACCCCGGGTACCCCGGCCGGTCTCCGACGTGCCGTACGCCGAGCTGCACTGCCACTCCAACTTCAGCTTCCTGGACGGCGCGAGCCACCCCGAGCAACTGGCCGAGGAGGCGGTACGCCTCGGGCTGGGCGCGCTGGCGATCACCGATCACGACGGGTTCTACGGGGTGGTGCGCTTCTCCGAGGCGGCCCGGCAGCTAGAGCTGCCCACCCTGTTCGGCGCCGAGCTGTCGCTGGGCCTGCCCGGCCCACAGAACGGCGAACCCGATCCGGCCGGCCGGCACCTGCTCGCCCTGGCCCGCGGACCGCAGGGGTACGCCAAACTGGCCCGTACGATCAGCGCGGCCCAGCTGCGCGGTGGGGAGAAGGGCAAGCCGGACTACGTGAGCCTGGAGTGCGTGGCGGACAGCCTGCGCGGCCACGTACTCGTGCTGACCGGTTGCCGCAAGGGCCACGTGCCCGCCGCGCTGGCGCACGGCGACCCGGAGCGGGCCCGTTACGAGCTGGGCCGGCTCGTAGCGCTGTTCGGCGCGGATTCCGTCGCGGTCGAGCTGACCAACCACGGTGACCCGCTCGACGACGAGCGCAACGACGCCCTCGCCGCGCTCGCCGCCGAGCGCAGCCTGCCCACGGTCGCCACGACCAACGCGCACTACCACGCCCCGCAGCGCCGGCGGCTGGCCACCGCGCTGGCGGCGGTACGCGCCCGGCGCAGCCTCGACGAGATGGACGGCTGGCTGCCCCCGGCGGCCACCGCGCACCTGCGCAGCGGGGCGGAGATGGCGGCCCGGTTCGCCGGGTACCCCGGTGCGGTCGCCCGGGCCGCGGCGTACGGCCAAGAACTCGCCTTCGACCTGCAGCTCGTGGCACCGAAGCTGCCGGACTACCCGATCCCCGAGCCGGGGCACACCGAGATGAGCTGGCTGCGCAAGCTCACGATGGACGGCGCCCGGGAGCGGTACGGCACGAACCCGAAGGCGTACGCGCAGATCATGCACGAGCTCGACATGATCGAGCGGCTGGACTTCCCGGGGTACTTCCTGGTCGTCTACGACATCGTGAAGTTCTGCAAGGAGAACGGGATCTACTGCCAGGGGCGGGGATCGGCGGCGAACTCGGCGGTCTGCTACGCGCTGGGCATCACGAACGTCGACGCGGTCGAGCACGAGCTGCTCTTCGAGCGGTTCCTCGCCCCGGAGCGGGACGGGCCACCGGACATCGACATCGATATCGAGTCGGATCGCCGGGAGGAGGCCATCCAGCACGTGTACCAGAAGTACGGTCGCCAGCACACCGCCCAGGTGGCGAACGTCATCTCGTACCGGCCGCGG
>DASRRF010000756.1:0-1840 GCA_035695905.1 Micromonosporaceae bacterium
TTTTCGGGCAGATAGGCCAACGTCTATTTGTTTGCGAGTCCTCATGGGCACCCCAAGGCTGGCCGCAGGGTGGCGAGGTTCGCGCGCATGACCGAAAGGTAGTCGGCCGTCGAGCCCGGCTGCAGCCCTTCGATCGGATCCAGCACCGCGGTTCGCGCGCCGACCTCGTTCGCCAGGGCCTGGGCGACCTTCGGGCTGACCAGCGTCTCGAAGAAGATCGTCGTGGCCTGGTGCGCCTTGGCCTGTGCGGCGACCTCGGCGAGCCGCTGCGGCGACGGCTCCTGCTCCGGGCTGATGCCGGTGATCGCCACCTGGGTCAGGCCGTACCGCTTGGCGAGGTAGCCGAACGCGGCGTGGCTGGTCACCACGTCCCGCCGGGCGCAGGACCGCAGGCCCTCGGCGTACTCCTTGTCCAGTTTTTCCAGGTCCGTGCGCAGGGCCGCCGTCCGGGACCGGAAGTCGGCGGTGTGCCCTGGGTCGAGCTGGCTCAGCCGGTCGGCGAGCCGGTCGCCGATCGTGGCCAGCCGGGTCGGGTCGAGCCAGACGTGCGGGTCCTTGCCGCGCAGCGCCTTGGCCTCCGCCGGGTCTTCGTCGCCGGTGGCCGCGCTCGCCAGCGGCTCGACCGTGGTCACGTCGAACGCGGTCTTCGCGGCCTCCTGCGCGACCGTCTTGTCGACGTCCGGCTGGAAGCCTTTGAGGTACACCACGAGTGCGGCGTCCGCGATGCTCGCCACCTGGCCGGGGTTGAGTTCCAGGTCGTGCGGCTCGGCGCCGGGCTTGGCGAGATTGGTCACCGAAACCGCGTCGCCACCGATCCGCTCGGCGAGGACCTGCAGCGGGTAGAAGCCGGCCACCACCCGCAGTTGGCCGGTCCCGGTGCGGCCAGCGGTGCCGTGCGCGGCCGAACACGCGGCCGTACCCACGACCAGCGCGGCGCCGAGCGCTGCGCAGAGGCTCACCTTGCTGGCTCTTCTGGCCATGCACCCACACTGCGCTCTAATGAGAATGATTGTCAAAAGCGCATGCGTTCATGTGAGCTTGTTTATCGCCGCTGTCACCAGCAGCGCGAGGATCAACACCCGCAGCACCCGGGTCCGGGGCGACTGTACCGGCCAGGTCTTCGCCAGGATGGCGGCCAGGGCGGCGGCGAGCGCCAGCAGCAGGATCCCACCGACGACGCCGGGCACGAACAGCGCGAGCAGCACCACGCCGATCGTGACGAGGAACACGGTGGTCCGGTTCAGCCGAGCCAACCGCGCCAACAGGCTCATGACTGAGATCCTCCCATCCGGGTCCGCGTAGGCTGCGTGTCGACATTCAACCTTGGAGGCACCGTGCTCGTGGTGACCCGGTTCGCCGTCGACGAGGCGGGCGGCGAGGCCTTCTCCGGCCGGGCGGTCGCCGCGCTCGCGGTGCTCGCGGCGCGCCCCGGCTACCTACGCGGCCGGCTCGGCAGGTCGGTCGACGAACCCAGTTCCTGGTGCCTGGTAACCGAATGGGAGTCGGTCGGCGCCTACCGCCGGGCGCTGTCCGCGTACGACGTGAAGGTATCCGCGACGCCCTTGCTCGCCGAGTCGCTGGACGAGCCGTCCGGGTACGAGATCCTCGCCCGGGCCGAGCCCGGCGGCGAGGTCCTGGTCAGCGCGAGCGATCGGGCGCCGGAGCGCCCGTACCGCTGACTACGATTTCGGCATGAGCGCGATCGACGGTGCCGCAGCGCTACCCGGGCCGCTGGCGCCACCACCCGGCCCCGGAGTCCAGCCGCCGTTCGCGGCCCCACCCATCGACGGAGATCGTACCCGGGTCTGGGTCGGGCTCGGCGTCGGCGCCGGCCTGCTCG
>DASRRF010000757.1:0-1719 GCA_035695905.1 Micromonosporaceae bacterium
CACCGCCGCTGCCGCGCCCGCTTCGCGCCGAGGTGGGTGCCGACCCGGGCCGGCTGCGGGTCGGCGTGCTCGACCGTCCGGGTATCCAGGGGTACCTGGACGATCCAGCGTGCCGGGCCGCCGTTGCGCACGCCGCGCGGCTGCTCGACTCGCTCGGCCACCGGGTCGAAGAGTCCGCACCCGCGGCGATGCAGGAGGAGGAGTTCGCCGGCCATTTCGGCACCATCATCGCGGCCGATACCGAAGCCGTCTTCCAAGCCTTCGAGCTGATGCTCGGCCGGCGGATCGAGGACGATGAGATCGAGCCGCGCAACGCCAACCACCGGCGGACCGGCCGGGCGCTCAGCGTGGTGTCGTACCTGCAGAGCCGGGCCTGGATCGGGGTCTGGGCGCGGCGGATGGCGTCCTGGTGGGAGGAGTACGACCTGCTGCTCACCCCCACCCTCGGCGCGCCACCGCCCGAGCTGGGCTGGTTCACCGCGCAGGGGACGGAGCACGAGGCCCGGCGTATCGTCAGCTTCATCCCGTACACCGCGCAGTTCAACATGACCGGGCAGCCCGCGGTGAGCCTGCCGCTGCACTGGACCCCGGATGGGCTGCCGGTCGGGGTGCAGCTGGTCGCCGGGTACGGCCGGGAGGACCTGCTGATCCAGGTGGCCAGCCAGCTGGAACAGGCCGCACCATGGGCGGACCGGCGACCGCGGGTGCACGCATAGTGCCCACTGTCCTATATGGACGGTGGGCGCGGGCTGGCGGACCCGCGACCACCGGATGAAACTCAGCGCAGGCCGTACGCCCGCAGGATCGTCTGGTTGATCCCGTTGCCGGCCGCGTCGGTGGACGCCACCCGCAACTACGGCGACCCGCCCCCGGTCTGTCCACTATGGACATTACGAGCCTGGGGTGCTGGACCGTGGTCGCCGAGTAGGACACTCACCGGGCAAGCCTGGAACTGTTGTACCAGAGGGGTTGACGATCAGGGGCGCGCCTCGTACACGATGTTGAACGGGGTCTCGGTCACCCGGCGGAACCGGCTGAACCCGGTGTCGGCCGCCAGCCGCCGCAACGGCGCCTCGCCGGCCTGGGCGCCAAGGGAGTATCCACCCGCCTGAGACAGCGCGTTCGGGACGCAGAGGAAGGTGGAGAACGAGTAGTAGACCCGGCCGACCGGGTTGAGGTTGTCGCTCACCGATGCGCCCGCGGCCGGTTCCACAATCATCCACGTACCGTTGTCGGCAAGCTGCCGGCGGATGTGCCGGGCGGCGCCGACCGGATCGCCCATGTCGTGCAGGCAGTCGAACGTGGTCACCAGGTCGTACGGGCCGCCGTCGAAATCCTGCGCGCTGGCCACGACGAACTCGATCCGCTGGTCCAACCCGCTCGCCTTGGCGCGCTGGCGGGCTTGGTGGACGGAGTCGCCGTGATAGTCGGAGCCAACGAATGTCGACTTCGGGAAAGCCTGCGCCATCAACACGGTGGAGGCACCGCACCCGCATCCGACGTCGGCGACGCGGATCCCGGCGTGCAGCTTCTTCTCGACCCCGTCCAGCGCCGGCAGCCAGGCACCGACCAGGTTCGCGTTGTACCCGGGCCGGAAGAACCGGTCGCAACCGGCGAAAACCTCGGTGTCGTGCTGGTGCCAGCCGATGCCCTCACCGGTCCGGAAGGCCGCGGTAATTTCCGGCTCCGCGGCTCCGCCGCGGCAGCGGTCGCCACCGC
>DASRRF010000758.1:0-2807 GCA_035695905.1 Micromonosporaceae bacterium
GGCTCGGTGCCGGACGGCTGGTGGAAGGATCGCGTCGACCTCCACCAGCGGGAACGCCCGGGCGTAGTGGGCCAGCCGCTTCTCCGGCGTGTCGGCGGCCTGCGGGTACCACCCCGAGGCGAGCAGCGTCTTGTCCGTCCACGAGGCTGTGCCTACCTTGATTTCCCCCATGCCCTCCAGTATCCGTGCGAGTCTGACAGTTATGGTCCCGCTCCTGATCATCGACGGTGCGAATGTGGTCGGCTCGGTGCCGGACGGCTGGTGGAAGGATCGCGCCGGGGCCGCAACCCGGCTGCGTGATCGGCTGGCCGCGGTCGCCCGCGACGGGCTCGCCGGCATTCCGGCGCCCGTCGAGGTCGTCCTGGTCGTGGAGGGCGCGGCCCGCGATGTCACGAGCATTCCGGGGGTACGGGTGACCGCCGCGCCCGGCAGCGGTGACGACACGATCGTCGAGCTGGTACGCACCGAAGCCGCCGCCCGGCGCTCGATCGTGGTCACCGCGGACCGGGCCCTGCGCGAGCGGGTCGAGGCTCTGGGCGCAACGACTCTCGGGCCGCGTAGCGTACGCCCATGAAGATCACCGACAAGTACCTGCTGGCCAACTCCGGCCTGCCCGGCCCGCGGGCCAACCTGACCCTCGCCCAGCAGGCCGCGGACGCCGGCGACGAACCCACCTTCCGGCGCTGGCTGCGCAGTGATGAGGAGTATCTGGCGCTGTGCGGCGCGATCGGGATCGGCCGGCTGATCGCCGCGGGCAACAACGACCTCTGGCCGGTGCTGCGTACGGCCGCCGACGATGAGCGCTGGCGGGTTCGCGAGGGTGTGGCGATGGGTCTGCAACGGGTCGGCGACGAGGACATCGACCGGCTGCTGGCCGAGGTGGATACCTGGGTGGGCGGGTCCGCGCTGCTGCGCCGGGCCGCCGTCGCGGGGCTGTGCGAGCCGCGGCTGCTCAAGGACGGAAACGTTGCCGCGCGGGCGGTTGCGCTGGTGGACCGGGTCACCGACACGCTGCTCGCCACCGCGGTACCGCAGCGCCGGGCGGCTGACGTGCGTACCCTCAGGCAGGCTCTCGGGTATTGCTGGAGCGTGGCGGTGGCCGCGGCGCCGGCCACCGGCGTGCCGGCATTCCGCCGGCTGCAAGGGCTTGACGACCCGGACGCGCGGTGGATCGTTGCCGAGAACCTCAAGAAGAAGCGGCTCGCCACGGTGCTGAGCTAGATCACCCCGTTGGACCCATTGCCCGCAGCGCTGTAGTGGACAAGACTCTACAAGGTCACTTCGCCTTCCGCGGCTGCGACCTCGCCGGCGCAGCTCCCTCTTCCCAGGAGGGCTCATGCAGGTCCCTGCACCATTCGCGTACGAACGGGCGACGAGCGTCGAGCATGCTCTGCTGCTACTCGCCCAGCTTGGCCCGGAGGCCCGGGTGGTGGCCGGCGGGCACAGCCTTCTCCCGATGATGAAGCTGCGGCTGGCCAGCCCGGACGCGCTCGTCGACATCAACGATCTGGCCGAGCTGTCCTACCTGCGGGTCGACGGCGACGAGCTGCGCATCGGCGCGCTGACCAGGCACGCCGACCTGCTCGCCTCGGCCGTTGCGAAGGAACACTTCCCGATCCTGCACGACGCCGAGCGGGTCATCGCCGATCCGATCGTGCGCAACCGGGGTACCGTGGGCGGCTCGCTCTGCCAGGCCGATCCGGCCGAGGACCTCGGTGCGGCGTTCGCCGCGATCCGCGCCAGCGCGGTCATCCGCGGGCGGGACGGCACGCGTACGGTCCCGATCCGCGAGTTCCACAGTGGACCGTACGAGACCGTGGTCGGCCCGGACGAGTTGCTCGTCGAGGTACGGGTGCCGATCCGGCCCGGCGGCAGCAGCGCGTACGAGAAGGTGGAGCGGCGGGTCGGCGACTGGCCGGTGGCCGCCGCGGGGGTCGCCGTGTGGCTTAGCGGCGACACCATCGCCGAGGCCGGCATCGGGCTGGCCGCGGTCGGCGCGCCGCACTACGCCGCCGCCGGGGCCGAGGAGTACCTGCGCGGTCGCCCCGCCAACGACGAGAGCTTCGCCGAGGCCGGCCGGCTCGCCGCCGCCGGCTGCAACCCGGTCGCGGACCAGCGCGGGCCGGTCGACTACAAGCGCCACCTTGCGGGTGAGCTGACGATCCGGGCGCTGCGCCGGGCCACCGCCCGGGCGCGCGGGCGGGAGGCCTGACATGCAGATCACGGTGAACGTCAACGGAGTCGGGTACACCCGGGAGGTGGAACCGAGGCTGCTGCTGACCCACTTCATCCGCGACGACCTCGGCCTGACCGGTACCCACTGGGGCTGCGACACGTCCAACTGCGGCACCTGCGTGGTCTGGCTGGACGGGGTACCGGTCAAGTCGTGCACGGTCCTGGCCGTGATGGCGGACGGCCGCTCGGTGCGTACGGTCGAAGGCCTGGAGACCGAAGCCGGGCTGGATCCGGTGCAGCGCGGCTTCACCGAGTGCCACGGCCTGCAGTGCGGCTTCTGCACGCCGGGCATGCTGATGACCGCGCGCTGGCTGCTGGACCACAACCCGGACCCGTCCGAACAGGAGATCCGGGAAGCGATCTCCGGCCAGCTGTGCCGGTGTACCGGTTACCACAACATCGTCCGTGCCATCCAATGGGCGGCTGCGGCCGAAGAGTCCACAGTGGACTCAGCAGTGGAGTCCACAGTGGAGGAGGTGCCGGCATGACGGCCGTGGAGGAGAAGCACCTCGGCTTCGGGCGGATGCCGCGCAAGGAGGACGCCCGGTTCATCCGCGGTCGAGGCACCTATG
>DASRRF010000759.1:0-3301 GCA_035695905.1 Micromonosporaceae bacterium
AACGGTCGCCGGGCATCACCTGGCGGACCGAGTACTCCGGGTCGATGTCCCGGCCGTCCAGCGCCCTGGTGAGCAGCGAACGCTGCGGGTGGCTGCTCGCCTCCTCGGCGCTGATCCGGCCCTCGTCGACCAGCATCTGCACGTACGTGTCGTCCTTGGTGATCTGCGCGAACTCGCCGCCGCGCAACATGTAGGCGCGGGAGTCGCCGACGTGCACCATGCCGACCTTGGTACCGGCGAACAGCATCGCGGTCAGCGTGGTACCCATGCCCTCCAGCTGCGGGTTGGCGTCCACGGTGTCACGCAGCTGCTGGTTGGCCACGTCGACCGCGTTGCGCAGCGCGTCGAGCAGCGCGTCACCCGGCACGTCCTCGTCCAGCGGGGCCATCGCGCCGATGACAATGTTGCTGGCGACGTCACCGGCGGCCATGCCGCCCATGCCGTCGGCGACAGCCAGCAGCCGTGGCCCGGCGTAGACGGAGTCCTGGTTCCCGTCCCGGATCAGGCCGCGGTCACTGCGGGCCGCGTAGCGAAGGGTCAGCGTCATGCCGGGCCCCCAGCGCCAGCGGGGGGCCGGCATGACGAGGAGGTAGCTGGCAACGTCATGGCCGTAACTCAAGAGATGTGCGGCCGATCCGGATCGGCACGCCAAGGGGGACGGGGGTAGGTCCGGTGACCTTGGCCCGGTCGAGGTAGGTCCCGTTCGTGGAGCCGAGATCCTCGACCAGCCACTGGCCGGCCCGCGGCACCAGCCGCGCGTGCCGGGCGGACGCGTAGTCGTCAGTAATCACCAAGGTAGAGTCCTCGGCGCGGCCGATCGTGATCACAGCCTCGCTGAGTGTTATGCGCGTGCCGGCAAGTGCCCCCGCGGTCACTACCAGCTGATGCGCGGCGCGCCCCCGCTTCACCTTCGCCGGTCGCATCGAACCCGTCGCCCCACCCACCCCGCGCGGGGAGGCGACCAGGCGGCTGGTCCGGCTGCCGGCGAACAGGTCGCGCCGGATCACCCCGACCACGGTGAACACAAAGATCCACAGGAGTACGAGGAAGCCGAACCGGGCGACCGTGAGGACGAGTTCGGGGACTTGGGACAAGGTCGTTAGCCATCCACTCGGAACGTCAGCGTGGTCGTTCCGAGCTGGATCATGTCACCGGGGTTCAGTGCGACTGCGGAGACTCGCTGGCCATTGACCATCGTGCCGTTCGTCGACCCGAGGTCGGTGAGCACGACCTGCGCGCCGTCGAAGTCCAGTCGGGCATGCCGGCGGGAGATCCCGACGTCCGGAAGCCGCAGGTTGGCCTGGTCGCCGCGGCCGATCACGGTGGAACCGATGGCCAACGGGTACGTCCGGCCGTCGCCGGAGACCAGCCGGGCGTTGCGCGCCGGGCCACCGGGCATCGGGCTGCCGGGGTAGCCGGCCTGCTCGTACGGCGGGTAGGCGGGCGGTGCCTCGTACGCCGGTTGCTGCACCGGGGCGACGTCGCCACCGGTGTAAACCTCGGCGGTGACCCGGAACATGCCGGTATCCAGCCCGTCCCCGCGCTCTATCTCCACGATCACGTCGCCGTAGACGGTCCAGGCCTGCTCGCCGATGAACTCGGCCTGAGACTGTGCAAGCTCCTGCGCGAGCGCGGCCGCGTACGGCGCCAGCCGGCTGTGATCATATGGCGAGAGATCAATCACATAGCGGTTCGGCACGAGGGTACGCCCGCCGGCCAAGATCGCCTTGTGCGCCTCCGCCTCCCGTTGCATGGCATTGAGGATCTCCACGGGGTGGACGACCCCCTTGAACACCTTGGCGAAGGCCCCCTCGACCAGGCCCTCTAGGCGCTTCTCGAAGCGTTGCAGCACACTCACCGGCTCCTCCTCGGGTTCCGAGGACATGATGGTATCGGTCCGCCGCACTCCCCGTATGCGCGCCAATCAGCCGGCTCATGCTACGCTTCCTCGGCGCTGCGAGCGGGCGTTGGGGTCGCAGTTTGGTCCACGCCTGACCAGACCCTGGGGAAGTGGCGGAATGGCAGACGCGCACGGTTCAGGTCCGTGTGCCCGAAAGGGCGTGAGGGTTCAACTCCCTCCTTCCCCACAGTTCAGGTCCTGAAGCTCCAGCTTCAGGACCTATCTTCTTCGGCAGCGGCCTAGTCCAGCTCGAGGAAGTCCTTGAGCGCTGCCGAGATTCGGCTCATCGTGGGGGTCGACATTCTCCCCACCCGGGCCCGGATGAGATCGGGATCGGCGGGCCGGATCCGGCCGACGTCAACACTTCCAGTCAGCGGATCCGCACCGCTGGTCGGCACGGCCAAGCCGAACGCCTTACCTCTAGGGTCGAGGTCCGCCACCGGGGCCATCGCGATCCGCCCGGGGGCATATTGGCCGGCCGACACGATGACGGCCCGTACCACCCGCGAACCGATGGCGTACTCGTGGACGTCGCCGCGCGTCACGCATCCCACCCGGGCATCGGCGCGGCGTCCCAGGCATCCAGGTCCGCTCTGACCTCGTCCGGTAGAGCCTCATTCCACGCCGCATAGGCGGCAGCGCTACGTGCCCGCAACTCCCGGCGCAGGGCCTGCGTGGTCAAGCTGGCGAGTGACTCGACGCCAGCCGCGGCGCGAATGCTGTCAATCTCGTCTTGAGGTAGCGAAAGAGTGATGTTCAACGTCGGCACGTGCGTCATCATATGCGGCAGAACCTACGTCAAGGGCAGACCCGCCGGGGGTACGGCGAGAGCGGACTGTCGGAGTCCGGACGGATCACAGCGGGTTGACCCAGCTCGGGTGCTCGGCCACCCAGGCGTCCAACGTGTCATCCCGGATCGCCCGGTAGAGCGTTGTCGCGGCGCCCTCCGGCAGGATGTACGACGTTCCGTCGATCATGTCGGGGTACGACGGAACCTGTACCCCGACCAGCGTCTTGGGTGTCACGTTGCGCAGCCCGAAGATCAGGTCCGTGAGCGAGAGCTCGCCGGTGTCCACGGTCAGCGCGGATCCGATCGCCCGGAGGAACGCGTCGAGCTTCAACGGCTTCGTGGTGATCCCCTGCTTGGTCGCCTCGGCCAGCACCGATTTGAGGAACTCCTGCTGGTGCCGCTGCCGGTCGTAGTCACCGCTGGGCAACCCGTACCGGATGCGCGAGTAGTCCAGCGCGAGCGGACCGGACATCCGCCGGCAGCCCGGCTCGTAGACCAGCGGATGGCCACCGTCCGGCAGGCCTTCCAGGTGCCCCTCCTCGTCCGCCCAGAGCTGCAGCAACTTTCCGTTGCGGTCGTACCCCATGTGGTTGGACTCGACCCGCTGGTCC
>DASRRF010000760.1:0-4289 GCA_035695905.1 Micromonosporaceae bacterium
CTCGCCGGTGGCGTTGCGTTGCTGGTCACCGCCTTGATCGCCAGCCCCGCGCAGGCCGCCGACGTTGACCTGCGGCTGAGCGGGATGCCGTCCTCGATGTCCGCCGGCGGCTCCGGCGCCCAGCTCGTGGCGGCAATCCGCAACACCAGCCGGGAGACGATTCTCGGGATCCAGTTGACCTACGTGCTCCGGCTGGAGGGCGTACGGGCCGACCAGGTGCACCTCGGCAACGTGCAGTTGTCCGGAGACTCCGGGGAGTTGCAGGGCAGCGAGGTCATACCGGCGCTGCTGGCCTCACGGCGGACCGTCGACATCAACCGTGAGCTGCGGTTCCTCACCGGTGCGCCGAGCGGGAGAGCGCGGCTGACCCTCGACGTGGCGCTGCGGCAGGACGGCCAGTGGCGGCGGGCCGATTCGGCGACGGCCAACACGACCGTACGGGGCAAGGCGACCGCCACGGCCACGCCGACGGCGGCGGTCGATCCGGTGCTCACCCCCGGTGACGTGGTACCTACGGAGACCGTGGCGGCCGCTCCGCCGGGCAACCGGCTCACCGCGAACTCGGGATCCATCCACTGGCCGCTGTACCTGATCGGCTTCCTGTTGCTGGTCGGTGGCGGCGGTGCGGCGGCGATGCTGCTCCTGCGCCGCCAACCGGACACTGACCCGGCGGCCGGGTACCCGGGAGCTGGGCCGTACCCGGACGCTGGACCGTACCCGGCGGCCGGGCCTGGGGTTGGGCCGGCCGCCGGGCCGTACCCGCCGCGGCCCGCTGGGATCGGTCCCGGAGTCGACCCGTGGGCGGCCGGTTCGCCGCCGCCGATGCACTACCCGTTCTCTGACGGGCAGACCGCCAACCTGCCTGCGGTGACCGAGTCCGGCGAGCACGGGCGCCATCGCGGCTGAGGTCAGTTCAGGTTGGCGATCTGGTCGCCGAGGATCGTGCCGATGACCCACACACCAACGCAGCACGAGACCAGCAGCAGGATGCTGACGATCGCGAACAGCACGGCGGCCGCGCGCGGCGCCCGCCGTTCGATGATCGATTCCAGGTCATCGTCCATCGATGCACGGTACCTCGACCGGGCAAGCCGGGACGGTGGCCGCCGCCCCGCGCTGTGCGGGGCGGCGGCCCTGTTGTCGCGCCTTTGCTGCCCTTGTCGGGCCTCTCTCTCGCGGCCCTTTCGCGGCTTAGCCGGCGGTGACCCTCTCGGCGGTCCGCTCGCCGTTACCGGCTTTTCCCGAACCACCGTCCGAGGCACCGTCCGAGACGGCGATCGGCTTGCGCTTGCTGAACGTCACCGCGGCCACGATCACCAGCGCGGCGACCACGGCGATCGGGACGGTGACCGCCTTGTTCGCGTCCGCACCCACGCTGTAGGTCACCACGGCCGGTGCGATCAGCAGCGAAACCAGGTTCATCACCTTGAGCAACGGGTTGATCGCCGGGCCCGCGGTGTCCTTGAACGGGTCCCCGACCGTGTCGCCGATGACCGTGGCGGCATGCGCTGGCGAGCCCTTGCCGCCGTACTTACCGTCCTCGATCATCTTCTTCGCGTTGTCCCAGGCCCCGCCGGAGTTCGCCAGGAACAGCGCCATCAGCGTGCCGGTGCCGATCGCGCCGGCGAGATAGCTGGCCAGCGCGCCCGCGCCGAGGCCGAAGCCGACCGCGATCGGTGCCATGATCGCCAACAGGCCGGGCGTCATCAGCTCGCGCTGCGCGTCCCGGGTGCAGATGTCGACCACCTTGCCGTACTCGGGCCGCTGCGAGCCGTCCATGATCCCGGGCAGCTCGCGGAACTGCCGGCGTACCTCGAAAACGACCGCACCGGCGGCACGGGACACCGCGTTGATCGCCAGACCGGAGAACAGGAACACCACGGCCGCGCCGATCAGCATGCCGACCAGGTTCTTCGGGTTCGACACGTTGAGCGCCTGGAACACGAACGTACCCACGTCCGCGACGCCGGCCGACCGCAGCGAGTCCGCCATGCTGCTCGTGTACGAACCGAACAGCGCGGTCGCGGCGAGGACCGCGGTCGCGATCGCGATGCCCTTCGTGATCGCCTTCGTGGTGTTGCCGACGGCATCGAGTTCGGTGAGCGTACGGGCACCCGCCTCGTCGATGTCGCCGGACATCTCCGCGATGCCCTGCGCGTTGTCGGAGATCGGGCCGAACGTGTCCATCGCCACGATCACCCCGACCGTGGTGAGCAGCCCGGTGCCGGCCAGCGCGACCGCGAACAGGGCTATCGACCCGCCGATGAGGTACGCGCCGTAGACGCCGGCCGCGATGACCAGCGCGGAGTAGACCGCGGACTCGAAGCCCACCGACACACCGGCGAGGATCACCGTGGCCGGGCCGGTCAGCGACATCTTGCCGATGTCCTGCACCGGTCGCCGGCCGGTCTCGGTGAAGTACCCGGTCAGTGCCTGGATCACCGCGGCCAGCACGATGCCGATCACGACCGATCCGATCGCGATCAGCCGCGGGTTGCCCTTGGTGGCGGCGAACGCCGGACCGAACTTCGCGAACGACGCCGGCAGGTACGCCCACGCCGCGATCGCGACCAGCGCCGCGGAGACGAGCGCAGAGATGTAGAAGGACCGGTTGATCGCGGTCAGGCCGGACCGGTCGGCGGCGCGCAGCCGGGTGGTGAAGACGCCGACAGCCGCCACCAGCACCCCGATCGTCGCCACGATCAGCGGGAAGACCAGACCGTCCACGCCGAACGCCGCCCGCCCCAGGATCAGCGCGGCGACGAGCGTCACGGCGTACGACTCGAACAGATCCGCGGCCATGCCGGCGCAGTCACCGACGTTGTCACCTACGGCATCGGCGATCGTCGCCGCGTTACGCGGATCGTCCTCGGGGATGCCCTGCTCGATCTTGCCGACCAGGTCCCCGCCGACGTCCGCGGCCTTGGTGAAGATGCCGCCGCCCACCCGCATGAACATCGCGAGCAGCGCCGCGCCGAAGCCGAAGCCCTCCAGGACAATGGGCGCGTCGCCCTGGTAGATCATGACAACCAGCGAAGCCCCGAACAGGCCGAGGCCCACGGTCAGGAAGCCGACCACGCCGCCGGTACGGAACGCGATCTGCATCGCCGACTCGCGGCCACCCGTCGCCTGGCGGGCGGCCGCCGCGACCCGCACGTTCGCGCGCGTCGCAATGGCCATCCCGGCGGCGCCGATGAACGCGCTGAACAGCGCACCCACGATGAAGAAGGCCGAGCGCCCTATCTTGATCGCGGTCTCGTTGTCCCCGACGTCGTTCACCGGGAGCAGGAACAGCAGCACGACCGCGACGACGACGAAGACGCTGAGCGTCTTGAACTGGCGGGTGAGGTACGCCTTTGCGCCCTCTTGCACCGCGCCAGCGATCTCCTGCATCTTCTCGGTGCCCTTGCCGGTTGCCAGGACCGCCCGGACCAGGGCGGCGGCAAAGCCGAGCGCCACCAGCGCGATTACCGCGGCGACGACGACGTACGACAGATTCGCACCGGCCAGGGACAGCTCGCCGCCCTCCGCGGCGACGCTTTCCACGGACATCTATGTCCTCCTGTACCGAACACGCCCACCCGCCACGGAAGCCGGCGGGCGGCCTCTCCACTCGGGGAGTCGCGACTGACCCGGGTCCCGGCAAGCCGCCGGACCTGGGAGGTTGTAATGACCCGGGTACTTTAGCGGGACGCCGTGGTGGTGGTCACACCGGCACGTCGAGCGGCCGGCTCGGGCCGCTGGTCGGGCGCTGCCGTCGGTCGGGCCGCGGTCAGCGGCCTTGCCGCCAAGCCGGCCAGATCATCTGGACCTCGGTGCCCGGCCCCTCGGGCGCCGGACGGACCCGCAACTCGTCGACGAGCCCGGTGAGCAGGGCCAGCGCCATCCCAGCGGTCACCGCCTCCTCGGAGAGCCCATCGGGTACCACGCCCGCCGTGGTATCCGGCAACGCGCGGACCGCTTCGATCGCCGGTGCCCGATCGGTCACCTGGACCATGTACCCGGGATCGTCGGTCATCTCGACCGTGACCAGATCGGTCAGGCCGTACCGCTGGTGCAGGGCGACCGCTCGTGAGCACGCCTCGCCGATCGCGAGCCGTACCTCGTCGAGCAGTTCCTCGGCCACCCCGGCCCGGCGCGCGACGGCGACGCCGACCAGGCGCGCGGTACGCACATGCGCCGGAGCCGGCGAGAACGAGAGCCGCACCGTCGCCATGATCGCCGGGCTACTGGTGTGCGGTGCCGCCGGCGACGGCCGCGTCGACGGTGTCATAGATCGGGAAGACCTG
>DASRRF010000761.1:0-3193 GCA_035695905.1 Micromonosporaceae bacterium
GTGGACGACGTTCAGCTGAACGGCATGCTGCACGGCGCGATCCTGCGCAGTCCGCACGCGCACGCCAAGCTCGTCTCGATCGACATCAGCGCCGCCCAGGCGCACCCGAAGGTCAAGGCGGTCATTACCGGGGAGACCCTCAAGGGGCTCAACCTCGCCTGGATGCCGACCATCTCGTACGACGTGCAGTCCGTGCTCGTCACCGACAAAGTCCGCTTCCAGGGTCAGGAAGTCGCGTTCGTGGTCGCCGAGGATCGCTACTCGGCGCGCGATGCGCTGGAGCTCATCGACGTGGAGTACGAGCCGCTGCCGGCGGTCGTGGACGCGAAGCGGGCGCTGGACCCCGGGACACCGGTGATCCGGGACGACCTGGAAGGCCGTACCGACAACCGGATCTTCGACTGGGAGGCCGGGGACCGAGCGAAGACCGACGAAGTCTTCGCCAGCGCCGAGGTCGTCGTGGCGCAGGACATCCTGTACCCGCGGGTGCACCCGGCCCCGCTGGAGACCTGCGGGTCGGTCGCCGACTTCGACAAGGTGACCGGCAAGCTCACCGTCTGGACCACTACCCAGGCGCCGCACGCGCACCGCACGCTCTACGCGCTCGTCGCCGGGCTGCCCGAGCACAAGATCCGGATCATCTCGCCGGACATCGGCGGCGGCTTCGGCGGCAAGGTCGGCATCTACCCCGGGTACGTGCTGGCCGTGGTCGGCTCGATCGTCACCGGCAAGCCGGTGAAGTGGGTCGAGGACCGCAGCGAGAACCTGCTCAGCACGGCGTTCGCCCGCGACTACCACATGCGCGGCGAGGTAGCCGCGACCAGGGACGGAAAGATTCTGGCCGTCCGGGTCAAGGTCATCGCGGACCATGGCGCATTCAACGGTACGGCGCAGCCGACCAAGTTCCCGGCCGGCTTCTTCCACATCTTCACCGGCTCGTACGACCTGCAGGCGGCGCACTGCGAGGTGACCGGGGTCTACACGAACAAGGCGCCCGGCGGCGTGGCGTACGCCTGCTCGTTCCGCGTCACCGAGGCGGTCTACCTGGTCGAGCGCATGGTCGACGTGCTGGCGCACGAGCTGGACATGGATCCGGCGAAGCTGCGCATGCAGAACCTGCTGCGCCCGGAGCAGTTCCCGTACACCACGCCGACCGGCTGGGAGTACGACTCCGGCGACTACCCGCGGGCGCTGCGGCTGGCGATGGACCTGGTCGGGTACGACAAGCTGCGGGCCGAGCAGGCCGCGCACCGGCAGCGCAGCGAGCGCGGCACGCTCACCGGCATCGGAGTGTCCTTCTTCACCGAGGGCGTCGGCGCCGGCCCGCGCAAGCACATGGACATTCTCGGCCTGGGCATGGCCGACGGTGCCGAGCTGCGGGTACACCCGACCGGCAAGGCGGTGCTGCGGATCTCCGTACAGTCCCAGGGGCAGGGCCACGAGACGACCTTCGCCCAGATCGTGGCGCACGAGCTGGGGATTCCGGCGGAGGACATCGAGGTCGTGCACGGGGACACCGACCAGACCCCGTTCGGGTTGGGCACCTACGGGTCCCGCTCGACGCCGGTGTCCGGCGCGGCCACCGCGGTGGTGGCGCGCAAGGTCCGTGAACGCGCGAAGATCGTCGCGGCCGCGGCGCTGGAGGTCTCCGCGGACGACCTGGAGTGGGAGCCCGGCCGCTGGCAGGTGCGCGGCGACCCGGAGAAGGCCAAGACCATGCAGGAGCTGGCCCTGCTCGCGCACTCCAGCCTGGAGCTGCCCGAGGGTGTCGAGGGCCACCTGGACGCCACGACCGTCTACAACCCGCCCAACCTGACCTATCCGTTCGGCGCGTACATCTGCGTGGTGGACGTCGACCCCGGCACCGGCGAGGTCAAGGTGCGGCGGTTCGTGGCGGTGGACGACTGCGGCGTTCGGATCAACCCGATGATCGTCGAGGGACAGGTCCACGGTGGACTCGCCGACGGCGTCGGGATGGCGCTGATGCAGGTGATGGCGTTCGACCCGGACGGCAACCATCTCGGTGCGTCCTTTATGGACTACCTGCTGCCGACGTCACTGGAGTGCCCGTCGTGGGAGCTGGGCGAGACGGTGACCCCGTCACCGCACCACCCGATCGGTGCCAAGGGCGTTGGTGAGTCGGCCACCGTCGGGTCGCCGGCCGCCGTCGTGAACGCGGTCATCGATGCCCTGAAACCTTTCGGGGTACGCCACGCCGACATGCCACTGACCCCGGCCAACGTCTGGTCCACGATCCAGGGCCGTCCACTTCGGACAGATCTGGCGTTGTAATGATGTCCTTGGCGGCCAGGGCGGACGGGCTGCGCGCCGAGCGCACCCCGTACGTCCTGGCCACCGTGGTCCGGGCGCAGCGCCCGACCAGCGCCAAGCCGGGGGACCGGGCGCTGCTGCTGCCGGACGGCACCATCGAGGGCTTCGTCGGCGGGGCCTGCGCCGAGTCGACCGTACGCCTGCAGGGCCTACAGTTGCTGAAGACCGGCGAGTCGACGCTGTTGCGGATAACCCCTGAACCCGCGCCGTCCACTGAGGACGGTCTGGTCGTGGTCGAGAACCCGTGCCTGTCCGGCGGCACCCTGGACATCTTCCTGGAGGCTGTGGTACCGCCGGTGTTGGTGCAGGTCTTCGGTACCGCACCGATCGCCCGGGCGTTGCAGACCGTGGGTGCGGCGGTCGGGTACGAGGTCCGGCTGACCGTGGATCCCGGCGAGGTGATCCCGCCGGACGCGTCCGCGGTGGTTGTCGCGTCGCACGGGCGGGACGAGGAGGCGGTGCTCGGCGCCGCGCTGCGGGCCGGCGTGCCGTACGTCGCCCTGGTCGCCAGCCCACGGCGCGGAGCCGCGGTGCTCGCCGCGCTCGGCGCCGACCGGGACCGGGTACGCAGTCCGGCCGGGCTGGACATCGGTGCCCGTACCCCCGAGGAGGTTGCCCTGTCCGTGCTCGCCGAGGTGGTCTCGCTGCGGCCGACCCCGCGGGTCGCGCCCGGCCCCCGGACCACGCTGCCGATCGCCGAGGCCGCCACCGCCACGGATCCAGTGTGCGGGATGAGCGTCGCGGTGTCGCCGGCGAGCCTGCAACTGGAGCACGCCGGCAGCACGTGGTATTTCTGCGGTCCCGGCTGCCGGCAGGCGTTCGCCGACGACCCGGCCCGCTATGGTGGCTGACACTGCAATGC
>DASRRF010000762.1:0-3919 GCA_035695905.1 Micromonosporaceae bacterium
CCCAGCCGGCCAGCTCGAAGTGGTGCTGCAGCGGGGCCATCCGGAACACCCGTTTGCCGGTGGTCTTGTAGGACGCCCGCTGGATGATCACGGACATCGTGATGATGACGAACAGCAGGCCAACCACGGGCAGCAGCAGCATGGTCCGGGTGGCCATGGCCAGCCCGGCGATCAGGCCGCCGAGCGCCATCGACCCGGTGTCTCCCATGAAGATCCGGGCCGGGGCCGCGTTCCACCACAGGAAGCCGAGACAGACGCCGGCCGCCGCGGCCGCGATCAGCGCGATTTCCAACGGGTCGCGCACCTCGTAGCAGTACCCCCGCGGCTGGTGGTTCGGGTCACCGCACCAGTGCCGGTACTGCCAGAACGCGATCAGCAGGTACCCGCCGAGCACCATCACCGACGTGCCGGTGGCCAACCCGTCCAGCCCGTCGGTGAGGTTCACCCCGTTCGTGGTGGCCACCACGATGAAGATGAACAGCACGACCGCGCCCACCTTGCTGACGTCCAGCCACTTGTAGTCGCGGATGAACGAGACGTACGTGCTGCCCACGCTCTGGCCGTTGGTACTCGGGAAGTACAGCGCGATCACCCCGAACACGCCGCCGACCAGGACCTGGCCGATCAGCTTGCCGCGCTCATTGAGGCCGAGGCTGTTCCGCTTGGTAACCTTGAGGTAGTCGTCGATGAAGCCGACCGCGCCGCAGAACGCCAGCAGGCCGAGCAGCACCAGCGCGGTGATGGTCGGCTTGGCCTGGGCGATCTGCTGCTCGGGCAGGGAGGTCAGGGCCAGGTGCCCGGCGATGTACGCGATCACGGTGCCGACGATGAAGACCGTCCCGCCCATAGTCGGCGTACCCCGCTTGACCATGTGCATCTGTGGCCCGTCCGACCGGATCGGCTGGCCCACCTTCAACCGGGTGAACACGCCGATCGCGATCGGGGTGCCGAACAGGGCCACCAGGAACGCCACGGCGGCAGCGATGATGACCACCCTCATGAGGCGGCCTCCGGCGTTCTGAGCCAGTCGGCCACATCCCAGGTCCGGTACCGGGATCCCTTGACCAGCACCACGTCGCCCGGTCGCAGGTCCTCCCGCAACACGGCGATCGCGGCCTGTTGATCGGTAGCGAGCACCGACTCTCCTCCCCAAGTCGCCACCGCGGCCGCGCCGGCGCGGATCGGTTCCGCGGCGTCCCCGACAATGATCAGCCGGTCGATGCCGAGCTGCGCGGCCAACTGACCCACCTCCTCGTGCCCGGCCCGTTCGTACCCGCCGAGCTCGGCGAGGTAGCCGAGCACCGCTATAGCCCGCCGATCCCGGCTCCCGCCGTGAGCCAGCGCGGCGAGCGCGTGCAGTGCCGCGGCGACCGACGCCGGATTGGCGTTGTACGAGTCGTCGATCACCGTGACACCGTCGGCACGGTCGAAGACATCCATCCTTCGGGCGGACACCGCCCGCAGATCGCCGAGCGCCCCGGCCAGCTCCGGGTCTGGCAGACCGATCTCCCGGGCCACCGCCGCCGCGGCCAGGGTGTTGCCGACCTGGTGCGCCCCGCTCAGCGCCAATCGCACGGCCGCGGTGAGATCCGGCATTCTCAGGGTGTACGAGGGCCTGCCGCGCTCGTCCAGCGTGACGTTCTCGGCCCGCACGTGGGCCTGCGGGGACTCGCCGACCAGCAGCACACGGGCCTTGGTGCGGTCGGCCATCGCCAGCACCCGGGGGTCATCGGCGTTGAGCACCGCCAAGCCGTCCGCCGGCAGCGCCTCGACCAGCTCGCCCTTGGCCCGGGCGATCTCCTCAACCGAGCCGAACTCGCCGACGTGCGCCACACCGACGTTGAGGACCACGCCGATCCGTGGCGGGGCGATGTCACAGAGGTACCGGATGTGCCCGATCCCCCGGGAACCCATCTCCAGTAGCAGAAACCGGGTTTCGTCGTCCGCCTTCAGCGCGGTGTACGGCAGGCCGAGCTCGTTGTTGAACGTACCGGCCGGCGCCACCGTCGGACCAACCCGGGCGGCGAGCTGGGCCACGAAGTCCTTCGTCGTGGTCTTGCCGGACGAACCGGTCAGCCCGATCACGGTCAACCCGGGCAGCCGATCCAGTACGGCACGGGCCAGCCGGCCCATCGCCGCCAGCGGATCGTCGACCAGCACCATCGCGATGCCGTTCACCGGGCGGGTACCCAGCACAGCGACCGCGCCAGCGGCCACCGCGTGCTTCGCGAAGTCATGACCGTCTACAGTGGACCCCGCGAACGCCACGAAGAGCCCGCCCGGCTGGACCCTCCGCGAGTCGTACTCGACCGCGCCGGTGATCCGTACCCCCGGATCGGCATTATGCGCAACGCCGCCGACCGCGGCGGCGATCTCGGCGAGGGTGAGTGGGATCATGACTTCCCCCCGGTCCGTGATCGAGGTGACCAGCTGGTTGCTATGGCGACCATCGGTCACCTCGATCACGGATGGCGCTAGTCACGTGGCTCTCCGGAGGGCTTCGGCGAGCTCGGCCCGATCATCGAACGGGTGCACCTGACCGGCGACCTCCTGGCCGCGCTCGTGGCCCTTACCCAGCACCGCGACGATGTCTCCCGGCCGGGCCAGCCGGACCGCCTCGGCGATCGCGGCGCGCCGGCCGGCCACCTCGATCGCCCCGGCACCGGCGCCGGCGAGCACGCCGGCCCGGATCGCGGCCGGATCCTCGGTACGCGGGTTGTCGTCGGTCACGATCACCACGTCCGCACCGGCCGCGGCGGCCTGGCCGATCAGCGGACGCTTGGTGCGGTCCCGGTCCCCGCCGGACCCGACCACGCAGATGATCCGGCCGGTGGCCACCTCGCGCAGCGCGTCCAGCGCGGCTACCACCGCGTCCGGGGTGTGCGCGAAGTCCACGAAGCCCACCACCGGACCGGATGCGGTGATCCGCTCCAGCCGGCCCGGTACGCCGGGACAGGCCGCGATCCCCTTCGCCGCGACGGTCGGATCCACCCCGATCGCGACCAGGCAGGCGAACGCGAGCAGCGCGTTGGCCACATTGTGCCGGCCGGGCAACGCGATCGCGCAGTCCAGCGGCTGGGCCCTGGGTCCGGCAACGGTGAACCGCTGCCCGTACGCGTCCCCCGCGATGTCCAGCGCCCGCCAGGTGGCCGCCGGATCGCCGGCCGCCGAGTAGGTCACCGTGGCCGGCTTGCGCAGCGGCTGCAATGCGGGGTCGTCGAGGTTGAGTACCTCGACCGCGCACCGGCCGTCGAAGAACTGGGCCTTGGCCGCGAAGTACTCCTCCTCGTCCGCGTGGAAGTCAAGGTGGTCCAGGCCGAAGTTGGTGAACCCGCCGACCGCGAACCTGGTGCCGGTGACCCGCCCGAGTGCCAGCGCGTGACTGGACACCTCCATCGCTACCGCGGTCAACCCGGACTCCAGCCCGACCGCGAACAGCGCCTGCAGGTCGGTCGCCTCCGGCGTGGTACGCACGCTGTCCAGCACACGGTCGGAGAGCCTGGTCTCCACGGTGCCGATCAGGCCGGTCCGGTGTCCCGCCGCGCGCAGCCCGTACTCGAGGAAGTAGGTCGTGGAGGTCTTACCCGCGGTGCCGGTCACGCCGAGGACCGGCAGCCGCGCGGTCGGGTCGCCGTACACCTGCGCGGCGATCACGCCGAGGATCGCCCGCGGGTCGGGCACCACGAGTGCGGGCAGGCCGGCGGTATCGGCGGCCGGTGCGCCGGCCGCGTCGGTGAGTACCGCCACCGCGCCGGCCTCGGCGGCGGCCGGCACGAACTGCGCACCGTGCCGCCGCGCACCCGGCAGCGCCGCGTAGAGATCCCCCGGGTGTACCGAGTCACTCGCGTGCGTCACGCCGCCGACGAGTACGCCGTCCTCACCGGACGCGGTACGGGCGGCTACCCGGGCCGCCAGGTCG
>DASRRF010000763.1:0-9262 GCA_035695905.1 Micromonosporaceae bacterium
GCGGAGACCCTCGGCCGGACCCTCGCCCGCCGGGTCGCCGCGCTCGCCGATGATCCGAACACCCCGCTCTTCTTCGGCCGGCTCGACCTGACCGGGGATCAGCACGAACCGGCCGCCCGCCACCACATCGGCCGCCGGCACGTGGTGGACGACGCCGGCGAGCCGATGGTGCTGGACTGGCGGGCACCCGTGTCCCGGGCCTTCTACCGGGCCAGCGCCCGCGACCCGCAGGGTGTCGGGGTACGGCGCCGGTTCGGCTTCCAGGCCGGTGCACTCACGTCGTTCGAGGACGAACACCTGGACCGGGGCGAGGAACTGGGTACCGGGTCGCGCATCCTCACCGCGGAGATCGAGCGCCCGCGGGTCGGGCCGATGCGCGACATCGTCGCCACCATCCAGCCCGACCAGGACGAGCTGGTCCGCGCCGACCTCGCCGACTCGATCTGCGTACAGGGTGCGCCGGGTACCGGGAAGACCGCCGTCGGCCTGCACCGCGCGGCATACCTGCTCTACCTGCACCGGGAACGGCTCAAGCGGTCCGGCGTACTCATCCTCGGGCCGAACAAGGCGTTCCTGCGCTACATCTCCGCGGTGCTACCCGCGCTCGGCGAGGTCGACGTGGAACAGACCACAGTGGACGATCTGCTGGCCCGGCTGCCGGTACGGGCGACCGACCGGCCCGAGGTCGCGACGGTCAAGCACGACGCGCGGATGGCCGAGGTACTCCACCGCGCGCTGTACGCCCGGATCCGCCGGCCGGCAGCGCCGATCGTGGTCTCCGACGGCTCGTTCCGCTGGCGGGTCAGCGAGGAGGCGCTACGCCGGATCGTCGACGGGGTACGCCGGGAGCGACCGCCGTACGGGCTGGGCCGGGAACGCGTCCGGGCCCGGGTGACCGCCCTGCTGCAGCGCCAGTCCGAGGCGCGCCGCGGCGATTCGCCCGGCGAGGCGTGGGTACGCCGGATGGGCCGGTCCCGCCCGGTGACCGAGTTCCTCGACCACTCGTGGCCCGCGGTAGCGCCGGAGGCGCTGGTCCATGAACTGCTCGCCGACCCGAGCACACTGGCCGCGGCCGCGGACGGGCTGCTGACCGAATCGGAGCAGGCCTCGATCCGCTGGCCGGTACCGCCCCGATCGGCGCGGGCCGCCCGGTGGAGCGCGGCGGACGCCGTACTCATCGACGAGGCGGCCGGGCTGATCGATCGGACGCCCAGCTTCGGGCACGTCATCGTCGACGAGGCGCAGGACCTGTCCGCGATGCAGTGCCGGGCCATCGCGCGCCGTAGCGAGCACGGCTCGGTCACGCTGCTCGGCGACCTGGCCCAGGGCACCGCGCCGTGGGCCGCGACGAACTGGGCGGACCCGCTGCGCCACCTGGGCAAGCCGGATGCCGCGGTGGTGCCGCTGACCACCGGGTTCCGGGTGCCGGCCGCGGTGGTGGCGCTGGCCAACCGGCTGCTGCCCGCGCTGGCTGTCTCCGTACCCCCGGGGGTGTCTTTGCGGCGCGATGGTTCGCTGACGGTACGGCAGGTGTCCGATGTGGACGATGCGGTGACCCGGGAGGTACGCGCGGCGCTGGAGCACGAAGGCTCGGTCGCGGTGATCGCCGCGGACGCCGCCGCGGCACGGCTGACCGCGGTGCTGCACGCGGCCGGCATCGCGACCTCGACGCCGGAGGACGTCGAGACCGCGGCGCGGGTGACCATCGTGCCGGCCACGCTCGCCAAGGGCCTGGAGTACGACCACGTGATCGTCGCCGAGCCGGCCGAGATCGTGGCGGCGGAGCCGCGGGGGCTCCACCGCCTGTACGTGGTGCTCACCCGGGCGGTGTCCCGGCTGGCCGTGGTACACGCGCAACCGCTGCCCGAACCGATCCGGTGACCCCCAACCCGCCTGAGGACCGCGTCAGGGCCGGCGGGGTGCGGTGTTGACCAGGTTCGGGTGGCCCGGGACCCAGGCGGCGAGCGCGTCCTGCCGCAGCGCGGCGAAGTAGGTGGACTGCACGGCGTTCAGGCTCTCGCCGAGGTACTGGCCACCGCCGCCGTACACGCTCGTGCCGGGCAGGCCGACCAGCGTGATGTTCTCGGGTTGGAGCTTGCGCAGCGCGTACCCGAAATCGCTGGGCTGGTACCCGCGGCCGTCGAAGATGAGGGTACGACCCAGCGCGCCAAGGATGTTCGCCAGCGTGACCGGGTTGGTGAGGACGTCGAGCTGGTGGACCTTGGCGAGGATCGCCACGATCAACTGGCGCTGGTGCCGGGTACGGGTGTAGTCGGCGCCCGCGGTGTAGCGCTGGCGCGCGTAGTCCAACGCCTGCCAGCCGGACAGGTGGGCGAACCCGACGTCGTACGTGGCGCGCGGCCCGGAGTAGCCGTTCGCGCAGCCACCGCATGCGGTCCGGCCGCGCCCGCTGGGTTGCAGGTGGATCGACTGGATCCGCTGATCGATGTAGATGTCCACGCCACCCAGGGCATCGACGAGCCGGCGCATGCCGGTGAAGGTCAGCAGCGCGCCGGCGTCGAACCGGGCGATCCCGGTGTAGTTGCTGACCACCTTCGCCAGCAGCTGGAAACCCTGCACCGGGTTCGGGATCGAGCTGCCGGGCACCTGCGACCCGAAGCTCATCGCGTTGGTCAGCTTCGTACGCTCACCGCCGAAGTGCGCCGGGGCGAACGCGGGCACGTTGACCACCAGATCCCGCGGCAGCGACGTGAGGTACGCCCGGGACAGGTCCGCGGTGACGTGCAGGATCATCACGGTGTCGGCGTGTGGCAGCCAGCTGAGAATGGTCTCCCGGGTGTCCAGGCCGACGATGAGAATGTTGAGCGGACCCTTGATGGCCGCACCGGGTGGCGGCGTGGGGCTCGCCGACGGGGAGGGGGACGGGGAGGCCGACGGCGCCGCGCTCGGCCCGAACAGGTCGGCGTGCGGGATGGCCTGGTCGACATGCCGGCGCAGCAGTTGCGCGCTGGCCACCGTGCCGAGGCCAAGCAGGACAACGACCGCGGCAAGGATGGCCACCCGGCGAACCCAGCGCGCCATGCGTTCCTCCCCCCGCTCGCGGTTGCGGTACGCAGAATCTAGTCGCTCGGGGGCGGACCGGGGAACCCACCGGGGTCGTCGATGGATTTGTCCACAGTGGACAGGGGGCGGATCGGCACGACGAGCGGCCCGTGATCGCCGTCCACTACCCGTACCCTGGCCCGGTAATGCCGGGCGAGCAACGCCTCGGTGAGCACCTCGCGCGGCGGACCGTCCGCGGCCACCCGACCGGCGGAGAGCAGGACCAGGCGGTCGGCGTACTCGCCGGCGACCGAAAGGTCGTGCATGGTGGTCAGCACGGTCAAGCCATGGGTCAACCGCAGCGCGTCGACGAGTTCGAGCACCTCCTGCTGGTGCCCGATATCGAGCGCGGAGGTGGGTTCGTCCAGCAGCAACAGCGGCGCGCCCTGAGCCAGCGCACGGGCCAGGAACGCGCGCTGGCGCTCGCCTCCGGACAGCGTCTCCAGCGCCCGCGCGGAGAACCGTTGCAGGTCCAGCCCTGCGAGCACGTCCCGCACCGCCGCCAGGTCGGCCGCCGACTCCCGGCCCAGCGGCGGGATATAGGGGGTACGGCCCAGCAACACGTAATCGAGCACCGCCATGCCCGGCGGTACGACCGGTGCCTGTGCAACGGTGGCCACCTGTCGCGCGCGTTCCCGGCGGCGCAGCCGGCTGGACGGCGTACCAAAAAGGGAGACCGACCCGGCGAACGGCAGCAAGCCGCCGACGGCGCGCAACAGGGTCGACTTGCCGGCGCCGTTCGGGCCGATCACGGTGACCCATTCGCCGGTACGGACCGCGAGATCCACCCCGTGCAGCACCTCGACGCCGCCGAGCTCCACCCGCAGCCCGGAGACTTCAACGGCGGTCATGTCGCCCGCCGGGAGGTGCGCAGCACCAGTACGAAGAACGGCGCGCCGAAGAACGCGGTCACCACGCCGATCGGGATCTCCGCGGGCGCGGTGACCGTACGGGCGGCCAGGTCCGCGAGGGTGAGGAACGCGGCGCCGAACAGCATCGACAACGGGAGAACCACGCGGTAGCTGCTGCCGGCGAGCAGCCGTACGGTGTGCGGCACGATCAGCCCGACGAACCCGATCAGCCCGGAGACCGCGACCGCGGCCGCCGTACCCAGCGAGGCGGCGGCCAGCAACAGGTACCGCGAGCGCTGCGGGTGCAGGCCGAGGCTGGCCGCCTCCTCGTCGCCGACCGAGAGCACGTCCAGCTCGCGCCCGTGCAGCAGTACGGTGGCCGCGCTGACCGCCGCGTACGGCAACAGCAGGAGTACGTCGTGCCAGCCCGCGGTCGCCAGCCGGCCCAGGATCCACGAGTACACCTCGCGGATCGTGGCCACGTTGCGCTGCAACAGGTACGTCTGGATCGCGGCGAGGAAGCTGGACACCGCGACGCCGGCCAGGATCAGCGTGGCCGGACTACGGTCCCGCCGGCCCACCGAACCCAGCGCATAGGTCAGTACGACCGCCCCGACCGCGCCGGCGAACGCGGCAACCGGCACGGAGGCGGGCAGGTTCACGGTCTCCTCGCCGGTGGTCGTGCCGCGGATGGCGATCGCCACCGTCGCGCCGAGCCCGGCCCCCGCGGCGACCCCCAGCAGGTACGGATCGGCCAGCGGGTTGCGGAACACGCCCTGGTAGCAGCCGCCGGCCAGGGCCAGCATCGCGCCGACGAGCAGCCCGAGCACCACCCGGGGCAGGCGAAGCTGGGTGACGATGGCGATCTCCCGCTCGGAGAGCCCGGAGTCAATGTGTACCCCCGGAACCAGGTTGAGCAGCTCCGCGGCCACGCTGCCGGGCGGCAGGTTGACCGGCCCGAACGCGAGCCCGGCCAGCGCGGCCACCAGCGCCATCAGGATGCCGGCGACCAGCCACCGCCCCCGCAACCGGGCCGGCCCCCGTACCGGCCCCGGCTCGTCGGTCACGCAGGTACCTTGGCGACCGCGTTGACCACCTCGCGGACCAGCTCCACCAGGCTCGGACCCCAGCGGGACGCGGTGTCGTCGTCGATCGAGAAGATCTGACCGGTCTTCACCGCGGTGATCCCGGCCCAGCCGGGCCGCGCCTTCAGCGTGTCGGCGGTCTGCTTGCAGCATTTCGCGTCGGCCAGGAAGACCACGTCAGGATTGGCGTTGATGATGGTCTCCGCGACCAGCGGCAGGTACGCCTCGCCCTTGGTATTGCCGGCGTCCGCGATGTTCTCCAGCCCGGCCAGGCCGATCACGTAACCGATGAACGACTTCGAGGTCACCGTGAACAGCGTGGTGTCGAGCTCGTAGTAGAACCTAAGCTTCTTCGACCGCTGCGGCAGGTCCTTGAGCAGCTTGGCGATGTCGTCCTTCATCCGCTTGGCCACGTCGGCCGCCTGCGCTGTGTGGCCGGTCAGCCTGCCAAGAGCATCAAACTGGGTGTACGAGTCGTCCAGCGTCGCCGCCGCCGGAGCCAGGAACACCGGAATCTTGAGCGCCTTCAACGAGTCCACGATCTTGTTGATGTCGTCCGACACGACAACCAGATCCGGGTTGTACTTGGCCACCGCCTCCGCGTTCGGCTTGAAGCCGGACAGCGTGGTCTTCGGCGCGTCAGCCGGGACGTTGGACTGGTCGTCGACGGCGACCACCTGCTTGCCCGCTCCGATCGCGAAGAGCATCTCGGTGCCGGTCGGCGACAGCGAGACAATCTTCTCGGGTCGCTTGTCGAGGGTGACCGTACCGACGGTCACCGGAAATTCGGGGCTGGCGCTGCTCGGCGTACCGCCGCTCTTTGCCTTGTCGGCGCAGCCGCCGAGGGCGAGACCGGCGACGGCAAGCGCCACCGCCGAGGCGTGTACCAGGAGCCTGGAGACGCGTATGGACATCGAGAACCTCCTGTCGGTCGAGGACCTGGTGCTTCGCCGACAGGGGTCTGGGATGGTGATGGGGCGGCCCCGGCCTGCGAGGCGCCCTTCCTCGAGAGCGCTGGTCGCGATCGCGCCGCAGGCGGCCTGGCTCGTCCCCTTCGTCGAGGGGGCTTCACAGTTGCGGGACAGCACCGGGTTCGCACCGGCTTCGCTGCGGGCGGTCGAGTAGACGGTAGCGCAGCGCGACGGGGTGCGCGACCTCAGCCGGCTCCTCCGCATCGAACAGACCCCCGATATCCATCTCGTGAGCAGATATCACGGGTCCGTGTCAAGCATCACCGCGAGTCGCTCCAACCCGATCCGGTCGGCCCCCGACCATCGCTGCCCGGTCCGCACATCGCCAAGACCCGCAACGGGTACGGGCACGTCCGCGATCTCGTGCCACCAGCCCGGCTCGGGTGGCTTGCCGAGGGTGATGACGGCTCGCCCGATCCGGATCTCGTCCCTGTCCGCGTAGACCAGGCGGTCCTCCTCGTCATCGTCGTCCGCGTATCGCGGATGGATGGGCCGCGCATCGAACCGGATCCGGTGCGCGGCCGCAAGCAGTGCGTCCACATCCGCGAGCCGGCACCACACCCGATCGACGGAGTCGGCCACCGGCGCACCGAGCATCCGTGCGGCGAGGTGGCCGGCGACAACCAGCCGGGCACCGCCGGCGATCAGCAACGCGGCGGTGGTCACGGCCGCGTAGCCGTCTTCGTCGAGCCGGACCAGCGGATCCCACCGCAGGAGATCGGTGATCTGCTCGTCGACATCGGCCCACTGCGGCTCGAGATCGAAGCGCACCTGCAGCCCGCACGCGCCAACCAGCCGGCGCAGCATCTCGAACGACGGAGTGCGCTGCCCGCTCTCGTACGCGCAGACGTTCGGCTGGGTGACCCCGGCCACCTCGGCGAGCTTGCGTTGGCCCCAGCCGCGCTCGCGCCGGGCGTGGCGAATGACATCAGCAAAGGAGTACATACCGGCAGCCTTGTGGGTGCGCAAGGGGTACGCCAGGTTGTCCACAGTCCACAGGGTTCGGTACGAGTTATCCACAGGGCTTGCGCATGCGGCGCGATATCTGCTCATGAGATAGATATCGGGGGTCTGTTCTGTGCGGGGCGTCAGGTGGCCGGGCTGTCGCCGCCGTCCGCGCGGCCGGCGTCGTTGCTGGCATCGGCGTCGTCGCTGGCATCGGCGTCGTCGCTGGCGTCGGTGTCGTCGCTGTCCGCGGTGTCGTCACCGGCGAGCGCGGACCGCAGCCGTTCCCGGTCGGCCCGGCGCCGATCGACCGCTCCGGACACCCGTTCGGCCACCTCGTCACGCCAGCGGCGGAGCAGGAAGTAGGACAACCCGGCCGAGGCGAGCAGGGCGATCATCAGCTTCACGAAGATGTTGAGGTCCACCGGCCAGAGCACGAGCAGGACCGCGAGAAACAGGCCGATGCGGCCGAGCGTGTACTTCACCGCGGGATTCACCGGGACAGCGTAGGGCATGGCATTCTCTACACCACTGAAACACCGGGGAGGAGACCTATGAAAGCGCTCAGATCCCTAGCCCTCGGCGGTACCGCGATCCTCATCCTCGGGCTCGCGGCACCGGCCTCCGCAAACGAAGACCTTACCGGCCAGCGCATCGACCTCAGCGTGCTGTCGAGCCTGCCGGACCAGGTGACCGGCGGCGACGCGCTGGTACGGGTGACGCTCGGCAGCCAGGTCGACGCGGACACGGTACACGTCACGCTGAACGGCACCGAGGTCACCGGCGCGCTCACCACGGACCCGGGTGGGCGCTCGCTGACCGGGTTGCTGAACGGTCTGCACGACGGTGCGAACACGTTGCGGGCGAGCTCGCGGCACGGCCGTACCGCCGAACTGACCCTGCGCAACCACCCGACCGCCGGTCCCATCTTCTCGGGGCCCAAGCAGTACCCCTTCGTCTGCCGGACCGAGCAGGCCGGCCTCGGCAAGCCGATCGTCGACAACCACGACGGTCAGGGCATGCGCGTGCTCGACGCCGCCGGCCAGATCGTCGGCTGGAGCCGCGACTGCGCCGCATCGACCATTGTGGACCGTCTGTACCGGGCGACCAACGGCTCGTTCAAGGCGATGCCCGCGGACGGCTCGCGGCCGGCGGACATGACCACAACGACCACTGTGGACGGTCGTACGCTCGACTATGTCATCCAGCGGGAACGCGGCACGATCAACCGGTTCATCTACAGCATCGCGATGCTCGCGGACCCGTCGGCGTGGAACCGCCGGGTCATCTTCCGCTTCGACGGCGGCGTCGCGATCGGGCACGACCAGGGCCGGCTGCCCAGCGGGGCGCTCTACCACGAGGGCCTTTCCCTCGGGTACGCGGTGCTCTACTCGACCGGCACCCGGACCAACACGCACTACAACCTGATCCTCGGCGGCGAGACCGCGTTGATGCTCAAGGAACACTTCGTCGAGCAGCATGGGCTGCCGCTCTACACGGTCGGCGTGGGCGGCTCCGGCGGCGCGATCCAGCAGTACGTCTACGGCCAGAACTACGGTAACCGGCTGATCGACGCGGCGATCCCGCAGTACTCGTACCCGGACATGGTTACCCAGACCATCCACGTTGGAGACTGCGAGCTGCTCGAGTACTACATGGACGTCACGGACGGGGCAAACCCGAAGTGGCAGAACTGGGACAACCGCACCGCGCTGATCGGGATGAACGGCAGCGCGACGGTGGCCAACCCGTACCGCGGTGGTGCGCCGGGTTCGGACGAGTGCGTCAAGGGCTGGCGCGGCCTGACCCCGCTAGCGCTCAACCCGCAGTGGCAGGCTCCCGATCCACTGTGGACACAGATGGATCCGCCCGGCGTGATGCTGACCGTCCACTGGTCACACTGGGACGACCTGGTGAACGTCTACGGTGTCGGCCCTGACGGCTTCGCCCGCTCACCGTGGGACAACGTCGGTGTGCAGTACGGCCTCTCCGCGCTGCGCAACGGTACGATCACGCCGGCCGAGTTCCTGGATCTCAACGCGAAGGTGGGCTCCTGGCGGCCGTCCGGCGAGATGGTGCAGGAGGGCTGCCCGTACACCCCGGCGGCGTGCGCCGATCCGGCCCAGTTCGACCCGTGGAGCGCGCGCAACATGCGGCTCTCGCCGGACGGCGGGGTCACACCGGCACCTCGTACCACCGGAAACCGGGACGCCATCGCGGCCGCGTACTCGTCGGGTCTGGTGTTTTCCGGCGGCATCGACCTGCCGATCATTGACTGGCGGCACTACCTGGAGGAGGAGCTGGACATGCACAACTCACACCAGTCCTTCGCCAGCCGGCAGCGGAT
>DASRRF010000764.1:0-2356 GCA_035695905.1 Micromonosporaceae bacterium
GAGCCGGACGAGTGCGGCCGGATCCAGCCGGACCAGCCGGGTGAGGAACGCGCCGGCATCCGCGACGCCGGTCAGGCGCACCACGGCTCCAGGAACGCCCGCTCGGCCGGGCTCAGCCGGCGCGGCCGGCCGGCGGCCAGATCGAAGGGTACGCACACACTGCGCGCCCGGCTGGCCAGTTCGCCGCCGTCGAACAGCTCGTACCCCACCACGAACCGGGACGCGCGGATCTCCTCGACCCACAGCTCGATGCGGACTCGCGGCGGCTCCGCCGCCCCGGCCAGCTCAGTGTCGTAGTCGACCGGCCGCAGGTAGTCCACCTCATGACGGGAGATGACGATGCCCTCCTCAAACGAGGCCAGCCCTTCTTTCCTGGCGCCGAGGAACATCAGCGCCACCCGGGCCTCCTCGTACAGCGTGAGGAAGCGCGCGTTGTTGACGTGGCCGAACACATCCATGTCCGACCACCGCAGCGCGCAGTGGTGCACGAACCTGGTCACCCCGGGCTAGTCACGGGTCAGCTTGCGGTAGGTCACCCGGTGCGGGCGGGCCGCCTCGGCGCCGAGCCGGTCAATCTTGTTCTTCTCGTACGCCTCGAAGTTGCCCTCGTACCAGAACCACCGGGCCGGGTCCGCGTCGTCGCCCTCCCAGGCCAGGATGTGCGTCGCCACCCGATCGAGGAACATCCGGTCGTGCGAGATGACCACCGCGCAGCCCGGGAAGTCCAGCAGCGCGTTCTCCAGGCTGGACAGCGTCTCCACGTCGAGGTCGTTGGTCGGCTCGTCGAGCAGCAGCACGTTGCCGCCCTGCTTCAGGGTCAGCGCCAGGTTCAGCCGGTTGCGCTCGCCGCCGGAGAGTACGCCGGTCGGCTTCTGCTGGTCCGGACCCTTGAACCCGAAGGCCGCCACGTACGCCCGGGAGGGCATCTCCACCTTGCCGACCATCAGGTGGTCCAGCCCGTCGGAGACCACCTGCCACACGCTCTTGGCCGGGTCCAACCCGCCGCGGGCCTGGTCGACGTAGGAGATCTTCACGGTCTCGCCGACCCGTAGCGTTCCGGCGTCCGGCTGCTCCTGCCCGATGATCATCTTGAACAGCGTGGTCTTGCCGATCCCGTTCGGCCCGATGATGCCGACGATCCCGTTGCGCGGCAGCGAGAACGACAGGTCATCGATGAGCAGCCGGTCGCCGAAACCCTTGCGCAACGCCCCCGCCGCGATGACCGTGTTGCCCAGCCGTGGCCCCGGCGGGATCTGGATCTCCTCGAAGTCGAGCTTGCGGGTCTTCTCCGCCTCGGTCGCCATCTCCTCGTACCGCTGCAGCCGGGCCCGCGACTTGGTCTGCCGCGCCTTGGCGTTGGAGCGTACCCAGTCCAGCTCGTCGGTGAGTCGCTTCTGCAGCTTGGCGTCCTTGCGCCCCTGCACGGCCAGCCGCTCCGCCTTCTTCTGCAGGTAGGTGGAGTAGTTGCCCTCGTACGGGTAGGTCCGGCCGCGGTCGATCTCCAGGATCCAGTCCGCGACGTTGTCCAGGAAGTACCGGTCGTGGGTGATCGCGACCACGGTGCCCGGGTACTTCGCCAGGTGCTGCTCCAGCCACTGCACGCTCTCCGCGTCCAGGTGGTTGGTCGGCTCGTCAAGCAGCAGCAGGTCGGGCTGTTCCAGCAGCAGCTTGCACAGCGCGACCCGGCGCCGCTCGCCTCCGGAAAGGTCCGCGACAGCGCTTCCAGCCGGCGGGCAGCGCAGCGCGTCCATCGCCAGCTCCAGCTTCGAGTCGATGTCCCACGCGTCGGCGTGGTCCAGCTCCTCCTGCAGCGTGCCCATCTCGGTCATCAGCGCATCGGTGTAGTCGGTGGCCAGCTGTTCGGCGATCGCGTTGAACCTGGCCAGCTTCGCCTTGGTGTCGGCGACCGCCTCCTCGATGTTGCCGAGTACGTCCTTGTCCTCGTTCAGCGGCGGCTCCTGAGCGAGCAGGCCGACCGTGTAGCCGGGCATCAGCTTCGCCTCGCCGTTGCTCGGCCGGTCCAGGCCGGCCATGATACGCAGCAGGCTCGACTTGCCGGCGCCGTTCGGCCCGACCACGCCGATCTTCGCGCCGGGCAGGAAGAACAGCGTCACGTCGTCGAGCACGACCTTGTCGCCGTGCGCCCTGCGCGCCTTCTCCAGGGTGTAGATGAACTGAGCCACCGGGTTCCTTCATGTCATCGCGAGGTACGTACCGGTCAATCTTTCCAGGCGACCCGCCCACCGCCCACCGCGACCCCGACCGCGAGCATAGGAAGGTCCGCCCCGCCGCGCGCGGCCGACCCGGACGGAGACGTTGGCCTATCTACTCGAAGATGATCGCCGAAACTTCATGT
>DASRRF010000765.1:0-5446 GCA_035695905.1 Micromonosporaceae bacterium
GGTACGGAAACCGGACTGCAACAAGCCGCGCCTCAGGTCCGGTGGAATGGACTGAATAGGGCGAGTCTCGACCTCCTGCGGGTTGAGCCGAGCCGCTACGTCATAATTTGCTGCAACATACCTGCAAATCAAGCTTATTGACGCGTATGCAGCGCTCTATCAATGTTTAGCATATGAGGATCCGCAGAATAGTCGCGGTGGCCACCGTCCTGGCCCTGATTACGATCCCCGCGGCATCCGCAGGCGCAGCAGACGGAACCGAAGCACTCAACATCGGCTCATCTAGCGAGCTGTCTTGGTTCGCCCTGGCACTCGGACGGCAGCCGCTGCCCGCGAACGACGGGTGGGCGGCCGACGGCCCGGGCACGACCGGCGGCTCCGCCGCCGACGCAGACCACGTGTACATCGCGCATAGCCGTGCCGAGCTGGTCGTTGCGCTCGGCGGCAACAACGCCACCAACCGGACCAACGCCACCCCGAAAATCATCTACCTCGCGGGTACGATCAACGGCTTCGAAGGCGCCGACGGCGCGTTGCTCAGCTGCGCCGATCTGGCCGATCCGGGGTTCTCGCTGGACGCCTATCTCGCGGCCTACGACCCGGCGGTCTGGGGTCGGGTCAACCCGAGCGGACCGCTGGAGGACGCCCGGGTCCGGTCGGTGGCAAACCAGACCAGGCAGACCCAGATCAACGTCGGTCCCAACACCACCATCATCGGGTTGCGCGACGCGACCCTGCTCAACCTCACGTTGATGCTGGACGGGGCGAGCAACACGATCGTCCGCAACGTGACGTTCAACGACGGCCGGGACTGCTTCCCGCAGTGGTCGCCGACCGACGGGGCGACCGGCAACTGGAACTCGCAGTTCGACAACGCATCGGTACGGCGCAGCAGCAACGTCTGGTTCGACCACAACACGTTCACCGACGGCGACGACCCGGACAGCACCCAACCGGTCTACTTTGGACGGCCGCTCCAGTGGCATGACGGCAACCTCGACATCACCCACACGTCGAGCCTGGTGACGGTTTCGTTCAACCGGTTCACCAACCATGACAAGGTGATGCTCATCGGTTCGTCGAACACGGTCGGCCCGGACGTGGGCCGGCTCAACGTCACCCTGCATCACAACCTGTTCGACGGCGTGAACCAGCGCCTGCCGCGGGTTCGCTTCGGCAAGGTGGACGTCTACAACAACGCGTACCGGCTGGCCGAGCCGTTCGACTACGCGCTCGGCGTCGGTGTGCAGTCCGCCATCGTGGCGGAGAACAACTTCTTCACCGTCGGCGCCGGCATCGCGGTCGGCGACATCCTGCACGACTGGGGCGGCACCGTTATCACCGAGGGCGGTACGTGGGCCCGGCTCGGCGACGGTCCGGTGCAGCGGATCGGCCTGCTCGACGCGTACAACGCGACGCACGACCCGGGTTTCGGCGCCGACGCGGGCTGGACCCCGGTCCTGCGCGCCGGTCCGGTGCTGCCGGCTCCGGCCGTACCGGTCGTGGTGCAGCTGCTCGCCGGCGCCGGGCGGCTGCCGGTCTGAGCCCCTTACTCACGTCCTGGGGAGGACTCCATGAAGGTTTCCAGAAAACATTGGACAGCGCTCGGCGCGGTAGGCACCGCGCTGGCCGCATTGATGCTGGCCTTCGGCGCCACGACGGCGGCACAGGCGGCAACCCTGTTCTCCGACAACTTCGAAGACGGTGACTTCAGCGGCTGGTCGAAGTCCGGCGGCGCGTGGTCTGTGGTGACCGACGGTTCCCGGGTGTTCCAACAGTCCAAACTCGACAGTGACCTGGCCAGGATGTTCGCCGGAAACTCCACCTGGACCGACTACTCGGTACAGGCCCGGGCCAAGCCGCTGGCCTACAGCACCTCCAACGCCTTCGTCGGCCTCGCCGCCCGGGCCAGCGGAGCGACCACGTTCTACCGGCTGCTGCTCATCAACGGTGGGCAGGTGCAGCTGCAGGCGGTCAACAGCGGGTCGGTCACCGTGCTCGGTAGCGTGTCCCGGAGCACTGCCGCCGGCACCTTCTTCACCTTGCGGATAGATGTGTCAGGTACCCGGATAACCGGGTTCGTGGACGGTACCCAGATCGCGTCGGTCACCAACACCATGGAGGACACCGGCCGGATCGGGTTGCAGACGTTCCGGGCCACCGCGAACTTCGACGACGTGGTGGTGAGCACGATCGGTTCGCCGCCGCCGACGACGCCCCCGCCGACGACCGCGTCCCCGACACCCTCCATGACAACCAGCCCGCCCCCGCCACCGCCGGGTGGCCCGATCGGCTGGGCCACCCAGGGCGGCGGTACGACCGGCGGCGCCGGTGGTCCCACCACGACGGTGACCAGCCTGTCCGCGCTGACCACGGCGGCCGCGCTGACGACCCCGCAGATCATCCGGGTGAGCGGCAACTTCACCTGCTCGGCGGACGTCCGGGTAGCCTCGAACAAGACCATCCTCGGCGTCGGGTCCAGCTCCGGCCTCACCGGCTGCGGGTTGAACATGCGTGACGTCAGCAACGTGATCGTACGCAACATGCGGATCGCCTTCGTACAAGCCGGAAACGGCAACGGCGACGCGATACACATCGACCACGCCACCCGGCTCTGGATCGACCACAACGACCTGTCCAGCGACACCACCCACGGCACCGACTTCTACGACGGGCTGCTGGACATCACCCACGCCGCCGACTTCGTCACCGTGTCGTGGAACGTGCTGCATGACCACATCAAGTGCTCATTGGTCGGGCACAGCGACAGCAACGCGGCCGAGGACACCGGTCACCTGCGGATCACGTACCACCACAACTTCTTCAACACCTGCGACCAGCGCAACCCGCGGGTACGGTTCGGCAACCCGGTGCACGTGTTCAACAACTACTACCTGAACATCAACACCTACGCGATCGCGTCCACCGAGAACGCGGGCCTGCTCGTGGAGAACAACTCCTTCGAGAACGTGCCCGACACGTACCACCTCGGGCAGGCGGACTCCGGTCCCGGCACGCTGGTGGCCAGCGGGAACGTCTTCGTGAACTCGGGCCCCGGTCAGACCGGTGGCACGGTAGCGAGCATCCCCTATTCGTACACATTGGACGCCGGCAGCTCGGTCAAGTCGATAGTGACCGCCGGTGCGGGCGTCGGGAAGATCAGTACCTGATCCGGCATCGAATCCGGGGTCAGCGCCCGGGGCTCACCGCTCGCGCCAGCAAGGCAGCCCGGCGCAGCGGGGGGACCCGGGCGCGGCCGCGGAACACGTCGCATCCGGCCCGTTCCACCTCGTCGAGGATCCCCGCGTAGAGGTGGTACGCCGCCCGGATACACGCCCGCGATCCCGGCGCCAACAACGGGATCCCCGGTGCCGCGGCCGCGTAGTGGTTGCGCGCGCGGCTCACTTCGTACCCGATGAGGCTCTTGATTGCGCCGGTGGCGCTACCCCGCGCCCGAGCCTGCGCGAGATCGGCCCGGGTGACCCCGAATGCGGCGAGGTCCTCGGCGGGCAAGTACACCCGGCCGCGCCCGAGGTCCTCGGCCACGTCGCGGATGAAGTTGGTGAGCTGGAACGCTATGCCCAGTTGGCGGGCCGGCTCACGGGCGGCGGCCGGATCCGGCGACTCCAAAATGGACAGCATCATCGTGCCGATTACCGCCGCCGAACCCTCCATATAGGACAGTAGGTCATCGTACGTCGGGTAACTCTCCACGGTAAGGTCCATCGCCATCGCGCGGAAGAACGTGGCAAAGTCCTCCGGGTCCAACCGGAACACCGCGGCGGTGTGTACCACGGCCGGCAGCAGCGCACCGGCCACAGGGGACAGTTCCACACCCGGTGGAGCGCCAGCCAGTCCGGCCAGCAGGCAATCGGCGAAGGCGCGCAGCCGGCGCTCCCGCTCCGCCACCGGCCGGGAATCCGTGCGGTCGACGAGCTCGTCGGCGTACCGGGTCACGCCGTACAGCGCGTGCACATGCCGCCGCTTCCAGCCGGGCAACAGCCGGGTGGCAAGATAGTAGGTGCGGCCATGTGTCCGGTGAAGGTCACGACAGATCGTGTACGCCGCGGCGAGGCTCGGTTGCACCCGGGAAATCTACCCGGACGACGCAGCGGAACCCGAGGTGCCCGGTCGAGGTGTCGATCGCCTGCGGCATCCGGGCCGCCGGGCGGTAGCGGCGGCAGTAGTTCGGCGCGCACAGGTACGAGCCGCCCTTCATCACCTTGCGCGGGATCCGCACCGCCGGCGTGGCCGGATCGAGGCTCTGCGCCCGCTCGCCCCCGCGCGGGTTGACCCGTGGACCGGGGTCGCCGCAGCAGGACAGCGCGTCGGCGACCAGCCGGTGGTGGTCGGCGTACCAGTCCGCGGTCCACTCCCACACGTTGCCGATCATGTCGTACAGGCCGAAACCGTTGGCCGGAAACGCCCCGACCGGCGAGGTCCATTCGAACCCATCCAGCCGCAGGTTCTCCACCGGGAAGTTGCCCTGCCAGGTGTTCGCCTGGTAGGCCCCGCCCGGTGCCAGCTCGTCACCCCAGGCGTAGTCGGCGCCCTCCCGGCCGCCCCGGGCCGCGTACTCCCACTCGGCCTCGGTCGGCAGCTCCTTGCCGGCCCATTCCGCGTACGCGGCCACGTCCGCCCACGCCACGTGTACCACGGGATGATCGGCGAGCCCGTGCAGCGACGAGCCCGGGCCGCGCGGATGCCGCCAGTCCGCCCCCGGCACGTACGCCCACCACTGATACGCGTCGTTAAGGTCCACCTTGTCGCGGGGGCGTACGAACACCGCGGACGCGGGTACCAGCAGCGCCGGATCGGCACCCGGGTAGTCCGCCGGGTCCGGAGCGCGCTCGGCACTGGTCAGGTACCCGGTTTCCGCGACGAACGCGGTGAACTCTGCGTTGGTGACCGGACTCCGGTCGATCCAGAAGCCATCGACGCTGACCGGGTGGGCCGGCGCCTCCTCCCGGTAGTGGCGATCCGACCCCATCGTGAACGTGCCGCCGGGAATCCACAGCATCCCGGGGCGTCCGGCGGGATCGCCCGGCCCCGGGTACGGCGTCGTGATCGTACTGAGCTCGCTCATGGTCCAACCAGCGTATGTCCCGATCACCGGTGAATTGGATGGTTCTGCGAATCCGACCGTTGCACTCAGGATCCACACAGCAAAGGCTCGGGCCGCTCCGAGGTCCGCGCGGCACCGTAGGGTCACCCGGCCGCCATCTCGCCCGGCCGCAGGAGTACGAGGAGCCGACCGATGTCCGACGAACCGCAACCCGCGCCGCCACCTGAGGCCGCGCCACCTCCGCCCGCTCCGGCCACGGCCCCACCTCCCGCGGCCCCACCTCCCGCGGCCCCACCTCCCGACCGTGGCGGGCTGTTCCGGATGGCCGCGGTGGGCGCGGCCGGTCTCGTCCTCGGCGGCGTACTCGGTGCCGGCGCGGCC
>DASRRF010000766.1:0-6486 GCA_035695905.1 Micromonosporaceae bacterium
TGAAAAGAAAAAGAACTGATCGACACGATCCGCGCGCCTTCACGCTGATCGAGCTGACGGTCGTGCTCGCCTTGGTGGCCATGCTGCTGGCCGTCGCCACCGCGACCGCGGCCGCTTGGCGCCCGGCCCGGGCGGTTGCCCGGGTACCCATCACGCTGGCCCTGTCGGCCCGGCCGCCGCGGCCCAAGCCGGTGCGCCGGTCGGCTGTAGTGGCAGTACTGCTCATCGCTGCCGGGGTCGGCTGCCTCCGGCTCGCCAAGCAGTCCAACCCGCCGTACATCATCGCGGGCACCCTGGCCACCGCGGTCGGGCTGCTGTTCCTCGGCCCGCTGGCGATCCGGGTACTCGCCGCGGCCGGCGCCCGGCTGCCGGTCGCGCCCCGGTTGGCGCTGCGCGACCTGGCCCGGCACCAGGCCCGCTCGGGCGCCGCGCTGGCCGCGATCAGCCTCGCTTTGGCGATCCCGGTCGCCATCGTCATCTCGGCCGCGGCGCAGGCGTACACCACGGCCGAGGGCAACCTGTCCGACCGGCAGCTCATGATCATGGTGGGTAGGACACCCGGCATCCCGGAACGTAGCCCGGCCGAGCTGGCGAGCATGGAGGCCCGGGTCCGCTCGTACGCCGCCACGCTCGGCAACCCGACGATGATCCCGCTGGACAAGGGGTACGACCCGGCCGCGCGACCGCAGCTGGACCCGGGCGGCGGACCGGCCTGGCGGCCGTCGGTGTTCCTCGCCGTGCCCAGCGGCCCCAACCGGTTCACCACCGACGGCGACATGACCCTCTACGTCGGTACCCCCGAGCTGTTGCACTACTACGGCATCGACCCGGGTGGGATCAGCCCGGATGTCGACGTGCTCAGTACCCACCACGGCCAGGACCTGCGGCTGCTCTCCGCCGCGAGCAAGGAGTTCCCGGCCGCGAGGACGGCGCCGCTGAAAGCACAGGGCTACATGTCGGTGCCAGCCTCGCTGCTCACCCCGGCGGCGCTGCAGCGCAACGGCTGGTCCGCGGTCCGGGTGGGCTGGTTCGTCGAGGCGGCCAAGCCGCTCACCGCGGCGCAGCTCGCCGCGGCGCGTGACCTGGCCGTGGACGCCGGCCTGACCGTCGAGTCCCGGGACACCCAGACCTCGCTGCTGGTACTGCGCTCGACGGCGACCGCGATCGGGGCGGCGCTGGCCCTGGCGGTACTGGCCCTGACGGTCGGGCTGATCCGCGCCGAGGCGGCCGGGGACCTGCGTACGCTCACCGCAACCGGGGCCAGCCGGCGGATCCGGCGTACCCTGACCGCCACCACGGCCGGTGGGCTCGCACTGCTCGGCGCGCTGCTGGGCATCACGGTCGCGTACGCCGCCCTGGCCGCCGGGTACGGCCACCTCAGCGCATTACGCCAGGTCCCGGTCGTCGACCTCACCGTCACCGCGGTCGGCGTTCCGCTGCTCGCCGCCATCGCCGGCTGGCTGCTCGCCGGGCGGGAGCCCGGCTCCCTCACCCGGCCCCGGCTCGAGTAGCGGCGCGTCCGGGCTCTTCCGGCGGTCCACGGCCACGTACGAGCCGGGCTGGGTCTTCGCCACCGCCTTCATCTCCGAGGCGACCGCCACGACCTCGCGCGGGTCGCCGTACTCCCGGTTGGTGGACAGCGCCACGCCGATCGAGATCGTCACGAGGTTGGCCCGCTGGGTGTGCCCGCGCCGGTCGGTCAGCTCCAGGAACCCGCGCCCGGCGTCCACCGGGTCGTAGAGGTCGTCCGCGGTGGCCTCGAAGTCCACCACGGCCTTCTCGGTCAGCGACCGTACCTGGTCCGGCGTACACACCACGATGAAGTCGTCGCCGCCGATGTGCCCGAGGAACGCGGGAGGCAGGCCGACCCCGACCACCGCCCGGTGCAGAGCCCGGGCCAGCGCGGTGATGAAGTCGTCGCCGCGGGCGAAGCCGTACGCGTCGTTGACGCTCTTAAACCTGTCGATGTCGATGTGGCAGACCGCGTAGTCGGTACCGCCGCGGACCCGATCGTTGATCTCGCGGATGATCCGGCTGTTGCCGGGCAGCCCGGTCAGTGGCGACACCTCGCGGAACTCCTGGTTGCGCCGCAGCGTGGAGCGTACCCGGGCGATCAGCTCGAGCGTGTCGAACGGCTTGACCAGGTAGTCGTCGGCGCCGGCGGACAGCCCGACGACCTTGTCGACGGTCAGCCCCTTCGCGGTGAGCATGATGATCGGCAGCGCGGACATCATCGGGTTGGCCCGTACCCGCCGGGTCAGCTCCAGCCCGTCCACCAGCGGCATCATCAGGTCCACGATGGCCAGCGCCGGCCGGTGCTTCTCGATGACCGCGAGCGCCTCCTCGCCGTCGTGCGCGACAACCACCTCGAACCCGTGCAGCTTCAGGTTCACCTCGACGAACCGGGCGATGTCCACGTCGTCGTCGACGACCAGGATCAGCTCCGGGCTCTCCGCCAGCGGCTCGGTCGTCACCCGACCCCCACCGCACGCTCGGCCTGCGCCCGCAGCGCCCGTACCGCCGCCGCCGGGTCCGCCGCACCGTAGACCGCGGTACCCGCGACGAACGCGTCGGCACCGGCCTGCGCGGCCTGCTCGATGGTGTCCCCGGCCACCCCACCATCGACCTCGATGCGCAGCTCAAGATGGCCGGAGCGGGCATGCCGGCGGGCCACCCGGACCTTGTCCAGCAGCTCGGGCAGGAAGTCCTGGCCGCCGAAACCGGCCTTGATCGTCATGATCAGCAGGATGTCGAACTGCGGCAGGATCTCCAGGTACGGCTCGACCGGGGTGTCCCGGTCGATGGCCAGCCCGGCCCGGGTACCCGCGGCGCGCAGGTCCTTGGCCAGCGTCACCGGGTCCTCGGCGGCCTCCACGTGGAAGCTGACGTTGTAGGCACCCGCCTCGGCGTACCCCAGCGCCCACCGCTCCGGCGCGTCGATCATCAGATGGCAGTCCAGCGGCAGGTCGGTCGCGGCCCGCAGGCTCTGCACGACGGGCAGGCCGATGGTCAGGTTCGGTACGAAATGGTTGTCCATGACGTCCACGTGCAGCCAGTCGGCGGCACCCTCAACCGCGCGCGCGGCGGCGCCGAGGCGGGCGAAGTCGGCCGCCAGGAGGCTCGGTGCGACGATCAGCGGCGTACGGGTCACTGGCCCAGTCTACGAACCCGCCCGCCGATCGGCGGGCGCTAGGGCCGGCGCAGCAGCGACAGGAACATCGCGTCGGTGCCGTGCCGGTGCGGCCATAGCTGGACCGCCGGGCCATCGCCCAACCCCGGCATCCCGGCCGGCAGTAGCTCGCGGGCGTCCAGAGGGTCCACTGTGGACGCTGCCCGGCCGATCGTCACCCGGGTCTCGGCGAGGTGCGGCGAGCAGGTCACGTACCCCACCACGCCGCCGGGCCGGACCACCCGCAGTGCCGCGCCGAGCAGCTCCCGCTGCAGCTTCGTCAGCGGCGGCAGGTCGGAAGGCTGTCGCCGCCAGCGGGCCTCCGGGCGGCGGCGCAGCGCACCGAGCCCGGTGCACGGCGCGTCCACCAGCACCCGGTCGAAGGACCCGTCCACGGTACGGCCGTCCGCCTGCACGACCTCGACCGGCAGCCCGCGGGTGGTCAACCCGACCAGCCGGGCGCGGTGTTCGCTGACCTCGACCGCGGTCACCACGGCACCGCGCGCGGCCGCCAGCGCGCCGAGCAGGCCGGCCTTGCCGCCCGGCCCGGCACACAGGTCCAGCCAGGCCGCGTCCGGGCCGTCTAGCGGCGCATCGACCAGAGCGGCGGTGACCAGCTGCGAGCCCTCGTCCTGGACGTGCGCCGCGCCGGAGCGCACCGCCGGCAGGTCGCCGGGCGAGCCACCGGCCATCGTCACCGCGAACGGCGACCATTGTCCGACCACCCCGCCCGCCTGCGCGGCGAGCTCCGCGGCGGAGATCCGGCCGGGCCGCGCGCACAGCTGCACCGACGGGCGCTCGTTGTCCGCGGCCAGCGCCGCCGCGGTCTCGGTCAGGTCCCCGTCCAGCGCGTCCGCGAACGCCCTGACGATCCACTGTGGATGGCTGTGTACCAGGGCCAGATGCCCGACCGGATCGGTGCCGTACGCCGGCGCCAGCTCGGCCAGCCAGTCGTCCAGCGGTTGCCCGGCGACCCGGCGGAGCACCGCGTTCGCGAAGCCGATCGCGCCCGGTGCCACCGCCCGGACAAGGTCCACTGTGGACGACACCGCGGCGTGCGCCGGTACCCGGGTGTAGAGCAGCTGGTACGCACCGAGGCGCAGCGCGTCGCGCACCGGCGGGTCGATCCGGGCCACGTCCCGGCCGGCCCCGGCCGCCATGATCGCGTCCAGCGTGCCGGTAGCGCGCAGCGCGCCGTACGCCAGCTCGGTGGCGAACGCCGCGTCCCGGCCGACCAGCCCCAGGTCGCGCAGCACGGCCGGGAGGACCAGGTTGGCGTACGCGTCGTCGCGGTGTACCGCCGCGATCACCTCGTACGCCCCCTGCCGGGCTGCATCTGACGACGGGCGACCCGCGCGCGGACCCCTACCCGCCCGGGGCTCGCGGGGTTTGTGCGGCTCGCCGGGGCGCCGGTGCGCCGGCGTCATGCCAGCCGCTCCCCCGGCTGCGGCCGGACGCCGCGGGCCCAGTCCGCCGCGGTCATCGGCTTCTTGCCCGGCGCCTGTACGTCCCCGAGCACGACCGGCTGGCTGCCGGTACCGGCGAGCACCCGGGACCGCTCGACCAGCACATCGCCGGGCTCCAGCGGCGGCCCGTTCGCGATCACCCCGATCGGGCCGAGCTTGATCCGGTCGCCGCGAAACTCGGTCCACGCCCCCGGTGCCGGGGTGGCCGCCCGGATCCGCCGGTCCACCGCGAACGCAGGGTCGGCCCAGCGCACCCGGGCGTCCGCCGCGGTGATCTTCGGCGCCAGGGATACCCCGTCGGCCGGTTGCGGTACCGCCCGGGCGGTACCGGCCGCGATCGCGTCCAGCACCGAGACGAGCAGCCCGGCGCCGGCCCCGGCGAGCCGGTGCAGCAGGGCACCCGCGGTGTCGGTGGGCCGGATCTGTTCGGTCAGCGTGGCGAAGACCGGCCCGGTGTCCAGACCCTCCTCGAGCTGGAACACGCTCGCGCCGGTGAGCTGGTCGCCGTGCAACACCGCGTGCTGGACCGGCGCCGCCCCGCGCCATGCCGGCAGCAGCGAGAAGTGCAGGTTCACCCAGCCGTACGCCGGGATCGCCAGCGCCGCGGGCGGCACCAGGGCGCCGTACGCGACCACCGGTACGCAGTCCGGTGTGAGGCCGCCCAGCACCTCCAGGAACCCAGGGTCCCGCGGCTTGACCGGGGTGAGCACCGCAACGTTGCGCTCGTCGGCCCAGGCGGCCACCGGCGAGCGGACCAGCCGCCGACCACGGCCGGCCGGTGCGTCCGGCCGGGTGACCACCGCGACCAGCTCGTGCTCCGAGGCCGCGATCGCATCCAGGGACGGCACCGCGACGGCCGGGGTACCGGCGAAGACCAGCCGCACCTGATCAGCCCCGGAAACCGAGCGGGCTGGCGTGCGGGCTCACTTTGATCTTCGGCGGCGCCGCCGGGTCGTACCACTCGGCGGACCGGATCGCCCGCATCGCCTCCTTGCGCCCGTCCGGGTCAAGCCGGTCCAGGAACAGCACACCGTCCAGGTGGTCCGTCTCGTGCTGGGTGCAGCGGGCCAGATGCCCGGTGCCGACCAGCTGGATCGGGTCGCCGTACTCGTTGAACCCGCGGGCCACCACGTTGAGCCGGCGCTTGGTGTCCACGTACACGCCGGGGATGGACAGGCACCCCTCCGGGCCGTCCTGCTCCTGCTCGTCCGGAAACTCGAGGTCCGGGTTGACCAGGTGGCCGACCACGTCCTCGACGTCGAAGGCGAAGACCCGTAGCCCGATGCCGATCTGCGGCGCGGCGAGGCCGACGCCGCTCGCCTCGCGCATCGTCTCGATCAGGTCGGCCACCAGGCGGTGCAGCTCGCGGTCGAAGTCGACCACCGGTTCGGCGGGGGTACGCAGGACCGGGTCCCCGAACAGGCGGATGGGCTGGACAGTCACGCGGTCAAGTCTAAGCCGGCCCACGTTCACCACAGTTCGCGAGGATCGACCTGGATCCGTACCGGGTCCCGGGCCTTGCGGGTGCTGCGTACGCCGGCCGCCGCATGCAGCGCCGCGGCGAGTGCCGGGCCGGCCGACCGGTTCACCCGCAGCAGCATCCGCTCCGCCCCGCCTTCGCTGTCGGCGGCGGATACCGGCACCGGCCCGAGCACCGCGGTACCGGCCGGCAGCTCGGCGAGCTCGAGCAGCTCGGCGACCGCCTGGGGGACTCCGGTGAGGCTGGCCATCCGAGCCGCCGGCGGGAACCCGACGGCGGCCCGGTCGGCCAGCTCACGCCCGGCGTACCAGGCGGGATCCCAGCGCACCAGCGCCTGCACCGGGGCGAGCCCGCCGTCGGCGACCACCACC
>DASRRF010000767.1:0-5725 GCA_035695905.1 Micromonosporaceae bacterium
ACGGTCGTCTCGCCGTAGATCGTGTCGCCGTGGAACGTCGGCGCCACATGCCGCAGTGACTCGACCTCGAGGTTGGCGATCGCCTTGCCGCTCACGTCCGGCACCGACATGCCGAGCAGCAGCGAGTAGATGTAGTTCCCGACCACGACGTTGCGCCCGAAATCGGTGGCGGTGGCCGCGTAGTGCGCATCCAGGTGCAGCGGATGGTGGTTCATCGTGAGGAGGCAGAACAGATGATCGTCGGACTCGGTCACGGTCTTGCCGGGCCAGTGCCGGTAGACGGCTCCGACCTCGAACTCCTCGAAGTACCGTCCGAACTGCATGGCGGAAACCCCCCAGGGTCACGCTGAGTTATCCAGCAGCGGCGCCGTCGGGCGCCAAAGATCCGACCTCGAGGGTACGGTGTGCCGCGGATGTTCCCTTAAGAGAATGCAATGAGCGGCGAGGCCCTCCCCGGCACCCGCCGCCCACGCTCTGTTGACGAGGATTGTGCCGGATAACCGACGGTGAGCATAGCTCCCGCGCGGAGACCCAGCTCACAGTTACCGAACCGTAAGTTTCGATGACCCTGCGTTGACAGAGGCATGACGCCCGGTGCTGGACCCGGGGTGTGGCACCCGAAAGGTATGGTCCATTCCCGATGGATCCAATCCCGAAGGACGCGCTGTCGAAGTCCAGCCGGCTGGCCCGCGTGATCGCGACGCTGGTCGGCGCGGCCGTTCTGGTCGGCGGGACGGCGTGGGGCGCGGACGACGACTTCCCGTTCGGCCCGTTCCGGATGTACGCCGGGGTCAACGGGCCGAACGAGGACGCGCCCGATCCGCGGGTCGAGGGAACCGACGCGACCGGCAGGTCGATCGCGCTCACCGAGCGCACCACCGGCATCCGGCGCGCCGAGATCGAAGCGCTGCAGGACCGGTACGTGGCGAACCCGGCGATGCTGCGCGACGTGGCCACCGCGTACGGGCAGCACAATCCGTCCGCACCGGCGCTGGTCGAGGTACGGCTGATCATGCGGTGGCACGAGATCCGCACCAGCCGGCCCACCGGCAGGTACCGGGACGAGACGATCGCCGTCTGGCGGGCACCATGACGCGCTGGCTCACCGAGGCCGTGCCGAAGGGCCGGATCGCCGCGTTCCGCACCCTCGTCTACCTGTTCGTCATCGCCGACCTGACGGTGTTCACCCGGTGGGTACGGCCGCACGGCCAGGTACCCGGCGAGCTCTACCAGCCGTTGCTGGTCGGGCGACTGCTGCACCTGCCGACGCCGACCCCGGTACTGGTCGACACGATCTTCTGGGCGTTGCTGGTGACCGCGCTCGCCGCCGCCACCGGCCGGGCGCCGCGGCTGCTCGGCTGGACGATCTTCGCGCTGTACTTCGAGTGGATGGTCATCGCGATGAGCTACGGGAAGGTGGACCACGACCGGTTCGCGTTTCTCGTCGCGCTCGCCGCGCTGCCCACCGCGGGCCGGGCCAGGCACGGCGACCGTACCCTCACCGAGCGCGGTGGCTGGGCGCTGCGGGTCACCCAGCTCGCGGTCGTCGCGACGTACTTCCTTGCCGCCTGGGCCAAGCTGCGCTACGGCGGACCCGGCTGGATGACCGGCTCGGTGCTGGCCCGGGCGATCCTGCGCCGCGGCACCGAGTTCGGCGACCTGATCGCGCCGATCCCCGGGGTACTGATCGCGTCCCAGATCGGCATCATGACCTTCGAGCTGCTCAGCCCGCTGATCTTCGTACTGCGCGGGCGTCGGCGGTACCTCGCGGTGGGGTACTTCTACGCGTTCCACTGGATGACGATCGCCATGATCACGATCTCGTTCGCCCCGCATCAGGTGGCGCTGGCCAGCTTCCTGCCACTGGAGCGGGTACGCCCGATCGTCTGGCTACGCCAACTCGCCCAGCCCCGGCTCGCGCCGGCCGTCCGCAGCCGCCACCAAGCGGAGGGAGCGGAGCGACCGGAGCGACTGGCGGATACAGGACGGCGTTAGCGGCGCGAGCCCGCGCCGGCTCCGCCGGCGCCTACTGGCAGCGCGCAGGCCGCGGTCCCGCCCGGCATCCGGTGCCGGTTGCGGGCCACCCAGCGATAGACCGGCCGGGCCAGCTCGAGGACCGTACGGCGGCCGAGCAGCCAACCCACCGGGCGCCACCACGGGCCGCCGCGGCGCAACAGCTCCGCGATGGCTTCGGGTCCGGCGGCCCGACGCCCATCGGCGCCGACCCACTGGACCGCCTGCTCGCACTGCTGGACGGTCAGCCCAAGCGCGTTGATGTCGGTGAACTGCCACGGGATCACGTCGACCGGATCGGGGCCGGCCGCGACGTGCACGTGCCGGCCGATGAACTCCGCGCACGAGGTGCAGAACGCGCAGTCGCCGTCATACACGAACGTCGAGCGGACACTCCCGGTCATGCTTCACCTTCCCTCGACCCCGCCACCCCGCCCACTCCATGATTCTCCCCTTGGCCGCGTGGCGCGAGCCCGCCTCCCGGTGAGTCGGGACACAGGCGTGCAATCCTGTTCGCCGGGAATGCCGGAACCGGTGGCGTGGTTGGTCAGGTCGTTGACGCACGCCGTACCCGATCGGAGATCAATTCATGGGCACCGTCGAGCTGACCACCGCCAACTTCGCCGAGAAGACCAGTGGTGACGGCATCGTTCTCGTGGACTTCTGGGCCTCCTGGTGCGGCCCGTGCCGCGCGTTCGCACCGGTCTTCGAGCGGGCCTCGGAAGCCCATCCGGACATCGCGTTCGGCAAGGTCGACACCGAGGCTCAGCAGGAGCTCGCGGTGGAGTTCGACATCCGGTCGATCCCGACCCTCATGGCCGTACGCGATGGAGTGATCGTATTTGCCCGCTCCGGCGCGTTGCCCGCGCAGGCGCTTGAGTCTTTGATCAGCCAGGTGCGCGCGCTCGATATGGACGACGTACGCAAGCAACTCGCCGCCCAATCCAGCTGACTTATCGCCGCGGGGCCGCGCGAGGGTTGGAACCGTCTCGAACACATGTTCTAATGAACTGTGCGCTGGGACAGCCTCCGGGCTACCGACGATGCCTCGGCAGCGCGAGCGACGCCACCCCTGCCGCTCGCGCTGCCTGGCGCGGTAACCCGCACATTCGACACGCCCGGCTTCGCCGGAATGACGTTCTACGAGATCCGGGCAAAGTCAATCATCAATCGGGTGCCGAGCCAGTCGCGCATGCCATTCGACTGGACGATCAACCCCTATCGCGGGTGTACGCACGCCTGCACGTACTGCCTCAGCGGTGATACCCCGATCCTGATGGCCAACGGCCGGACAAGGCCGCTCGCCGAGCTGACCGTCGACGATGAGATCTACGGCACCGTGCTCGCCGGCAAGTACCGGCGCTTCGTCGTCACCCGCGTCCTCGCCCACTGGTCCACGGTGAAGCCGGCGCACCGGGTGACCCTCGCCGACGGCACCACCCTGGTGGCCAGTGGTGACCACCGGTTCCTCACCGATCGCGGCTGGAAGCACGTCATCGGTAGCATGACCGGGCACGGCCAGCGGCCGCACCTGACCACCGGAAACAAGTTGATGGGAACCGGCCAGTTCGCCCGCCAGCCGCTCGACTCGACCGGCTACCGCACCGGCTACCTGTGCGGCATGGCCCGCGGTGACGGCCGGCGGGCGCTGGACGCCGAGGGGGTGGATCGGGCCGGCCGTTACCTCGCCGAGCTGGGCATCGCGCTGGACGACGACACCCTCGGGGGCCGGGCGAGGTGGCCGCGGCGGGCGAGCGGGGACTGGCGCAAGGGCTTCCTGGCCGGGATGTTCGACGCGAAGGGCAGCTGCAGCTACGGGATCCTGCGGATCGGCAGTACGGACGCCGAGATGACCGGCTGGATCGCCACGTCGTTGGGCGGGCTCGGCTTCGAGTTCGTCGTCGAGGACCACCACCGGCCGAGCGGGCTGACCACCGTCCGGCTGCTCGGTGGGCTGGCCGAGCGGCTGCGGTTCTTCCATACGGTCGACCCGGCGGTGACCCGCAAGCGCGCGATCGACGGCACCGCGGTGAAGAGCAAGGCCCGGCTGGGCGTCGTTTCGGTCGAGCCGCTCGGGGTTGAGCTGCCGCTGTTCGACATCACCACGGAGACCGGTGACTTCATCGCGAATGGTGTGGTGAGCCACAACTGTTTCGCCCGCAATACGCATACCTACCTGGACCTGGATTCCGGGCGGGACTTCGATACCCGGGTCGTGGTGAAGGTCAATGCCGGGCATCTGCTGCGCAAGGAGCTCGCCGCGCCGCGCTGGCAGGGCAACTCCATTGCCATGGGTACGAATGTGGATTGCTACCAGCGGGCCGAGGGCCGTTACCGGCTCATGCGGGACATCATTTCGGCGTTGCGCGACTTCGCCAATCCGTTCTCCATCCTCACCAAGGGCACGCTGATCACCCGGGATCTCGATCTGCTCACCCAGGCGGCGACCGCGGCGCAGGTCGGGATCTCGTTGTCGATCGGCTTCGTCGACGAGGAGCTCTGGCGCTCGGTCGAGCCGGGCACGCCGAGCCCGCGGCGGCGGCTGGACGCGGTACGCCAGTTCGCCGACGCCGGGTTCGCGGTGAACGTATTGATGGCGCCGATCCTGCCCGGCCTCACCGACACCGACGAGTCGATCGACGCGACGGTCCGCGCGATCGCGGCAGCCGGCGCGGCCGGAGTCGTCCCGATCTCGTTGCACCTGCGCCGCGGCGCCCGCGAGTGGTACAAGACCTGGCTGCGCCGCGAGCACCCCGAACTGCTACCGCTCTACCGCGAGCTGTACGGACCGCGGGCGTACCTCGCTTCGGCGTACCAGCGCGAGGTCTCGGCCCGGGTCGGCCTGGCCGCGCGACGGCACGGCCTGCGCGGCTCGTCCGCACGGGAGGCGCGCCAGGCGCCCGAACCCCCGGCCCGCGTCGCGGACGAGCAACTCACCCTGCTGTAGCCGGCCTAGCATGGGCGGGTGCCGCTACAGAATCGGGTCACCCCGACCGGTGAGATCGTGTCCGACCCTGGGCGTGGCCTGCTCATGGGCAACCGTGGCTGCCTGCATGGCCCGGATCGCGAGCTGCGCACCGCGCGCTGGCGGTCGAAGCTGTGGATCTGTTGCCTGCTCGACTTCAAGGGTGCGCAGCGGGATCCGATGCCGCCCGGCCGCTGGACCGCGCTGTTCTTCGTCGACGAGGCGACCGCGCTGGCGGCCGGGCACCGGCCGTGCGCGTACTGCCGGCGGGCGGATTTCCTGTCCTTCGCCGAGGCCTGGCGGCGGGGCGCGGGCCTGGCGGTACGGCCGTGGGCCAGGGAGATGGACGCGACGCTGCACGGCGAACGGGTCGAGTCCCGTACCCGGCGCCAGCGGACCCGATCCGTGCGCGCCGGCGGCCTGCCGGACGGGGCGATGATCCGGTACGCCGGGGCTCCCGGACTGTACGCCGGCGGGCGCTTCCGGCCGTGGTCGTTCGCCGGGTACGGCACACCGGTCGCGATCCCCGGTAAGGAACCGGTCGAGCTGCTGACCCCACCGTCCACTGTGGCCGCTCTGGCCGCCGGCTACCGCCCGCTGGTCCACCCCAGCGCGGGCACCATTACAGGCGGTACTCCTTGAGCAGGCCGCGCGAGATGATGGTCTTCTGGATCTCGCTGGTGCCCTCACCGATCAGCAGGAACGGTGCCTCCCGCATCAGCCGCTCGATCTCGTACTCCTTGGAGT
>DASRRF010000768.1:0-4314 GCA_035695905.1 Micromonosporaceae bacterium
AGTTGGCTATCCAGTGACACCGCGTAGACTCACCCACCGTGATTCGGCTCGAGCATGTGACGAAGACCTACCCGAAGGCGTCCCGGCCCTCCCTGGACGACGTCTCCGTGTCCATCGAGAAGGGCGACTTCGTCTTCTTCATCGGCCCGTCGGGCTCCGGCAAGTCCACCATCGTCAAGCTGCTGCTGCGGGAGATCCAGCCGACCCGGGGAAAGGTTGCGGTCAACAACCGCGAGGTCGGTTCGATGCGGTCGTGGAAGATCGCCGGCTTCCGGCGCTCGATCGGCTGTGTCTTCCAGGACTTCCGGCTGCTGCCGAACCGCACCGCGTACGAAAACGTGGCTTTTGCCCTTGAGGTGATTGGCAAGTCCAAGGCGGTCGCCCGGCGGGTGGTGCCCGAGGTGCTGGAGCTGGTCGGCCTCGGCGGCAAGGAGCACCGATACCCGCACGAACTGTCCGGCGGTGAGCAGCAGCGGGTCGCGGTGGCCCGGGCGTTCGTGAACCGGCCGCTGATCCTGCTCGCCGACGAGCCGACCGGGAACCTCGACCCGGATACCTCCATCGAGATCATGCGGCTGCTGGACCGGATCAACCGCACCGGTACGACAGTCGTCATGGTCACCCACGACTCGAACATCGTGAACCAGATGCGCCGGAGAGTCGTTGAGATCGACAGCGGTCGGATCGTACGCGACCAGCCGCGCGGTGTGTACGGATAGCCAACCGGGCCCCCGTCCCTGCGGCGACTGACGAAAGGTTTCCCCGATGCGCGCGAGGTACGTCCTGTCCGAAGTCTTCGTCGGCCTGTGGCGCAACGTCACGATGACCGTGGCGATGATGATCACGATGGCCGTCTCGCTCACCATGCTCGGCGCAAGTGTGCTCATGCTGCTCCAGGTCAACGACATGAAGACGTACTACTACGACCAGATCCAAGTGTCGATCTTCCTGGCCAAGGACGTCACCGAGCAGCAGCGGACCGCGCTGGACGGCGCGCTCAAAGAGGACCCGATCGTCCAGAGCTACTTCCACGAGACCAAGGAACAGGCGTACGAGAACTTCAAGGTGATGTTCCGCGACGCGCCCGACCTGGTGAACTCGGTCAAGGCGGACACGCTGCCGGAGGCGTTCCGGGTCAAGCTGAAGAACCCGGAGGAGTACCAGAAGGCGTACGACAAGTACAAGGACTACGCGGGCATCAGCGACATCGTCGACCAGCGTCGGCTACTCGGAAAGATCTTCGGAATCCTGGGCGCGCTGCAGAACATGGCGCTGGTCATCGCGATCGTGCAGGGCGTCGCCGCGCTGCTGCTGGTGGCGAACACCATTCAGGTTGCCGCGTACAGCAAGCGCCGCGAGGTCGCCGTGATGAAGCTGGTCGGCGCCTCGAACTGGTTCATCCAGGCGCCGTTCGTGCTGGAGGCGATGGTGTCCGGCCTGATCGGCGCGCTGCTGGCCTTCGGCGCGCTGGTGGCCGCGAAGGTCTTCCTGATCGACGGGTCGCTGAAGGTGCTCACCGAGCTGCTTACGCCGGTTTCCTGGCGAAATATCCTGCTGATGCTGCCGCTGCTGGCCGGCGTCGCGGCCGCGGTCAACGCGGTCACCGGCTGGGTCACCCTCCGCTTCTACCTGCGGGTCTAGCGGGTAATTCGGAAGAAAAGTGCAGGAAGTTAGCCAAGGTACTGGTGTGACGGCTGCCTATTTTGTACGGTTTTCTTCGTGGACACCGGGCGTACGACCCGTCGGCGGTCTGCGACGCTGATCCTGATCGGCATCGTCGGAGCGGTTCTGTTCGCGCAGTCCCCGCCGGCGTTGAGCGACCCGCGGGACGACAAGCGGCGGGTTGACGCCGAGATGGCCAGGGCCGGAGCGCTGCTGGAGGCGGCGACCACCCGGGCGCAGGCGGCGGCCCAGCAGCTCACCGCCGCGAACGAGGCGCTGCCGGGCGCGCACGAGCGGGTCGGTGAGGCGCGCGGCCGGGTGGCCGCCGCGACCGGTGCCGCGCTGTCCGCCCGGCGCGAGGTGGCGGCCGCGGCGGTCGATCTGGACCGGGCCAACAGCTCGCTTGACGCGGCCAAGGCCAAGGTCGACGGCGCCCGCGAGGAGCTCGGCAACCTGGTCACCGCGGCGTACAAGGGCAGCGGCATCGTCACGCTCAACGTGCTGGTCGAGGCGCGTACCCCGACCCAGCTGGCCGACCGCCTCGGCTACCTCGACTTCGTGGTCAACACCCAGCGGGCCGCGCTGGACAAGGTGCTCGTCGCCCGGTTGGCCGCCAAGCAGGCCAGCAACGTCGCGGTACTCGCCCAGCGCCGGGCCGCGGCCGCGCAGGAGGCCGCCGACGCCGCGCTCGCGGATGCCCGGTTGGAACAGGCTGGGGCCGAGCGGGCCGCGGCGGATCTGGCGGTACTGAGCCAGCAGCGCACCGACGCGCTGGCCGTGGCGGCGCAGGAGCGGACCGAGACGCTGGCCCGGTACGACGAGCTGAAGGCGGAGAGCGAACGGGTCGCCGAGGAGCTGCGCGACTGGGAGGCACGCCAGCAGCAACGCGGTCCGGTGGCCGCGCCGGTGCTGCGTCCCGGCGCGAAGCTGCTGATGCCGGTCCAGGGCTGGAAGTCCAGCGACTTCGGCATGCGCTACGACCCGTACTACGGCGTGTGGCAGCTGCACGCCGGGGTCGACCTCGCGGCCGGCGGCGGGCAACCGATCTACGCCGCCGCGGACGGGCAGGTCACCCGGGCCGGTTGGAACGGTGGGTACGGCAACTACACCTGCATCTATCACGGCAGGTTCGCCGGCCGCAGCATGGCCACCTGCTACGCGCACCAGTCCGAGATCCTGGTGGACGAGGGCCAGCGGGTCCGCCGTGGCCAGCTGATCGGCCGGGTGGGCACCACCGGCGCGTCAACCGGCTACCACCTGCATTTCGAGGTACGCCTGGACGGCACGCCCGTGCAGCCGCTGGACTGGCTGCCCATCTGCCTCTGTTGAGGATGCCGGTAGCATTCTGAGCCGTGCCACGGGAAAAGGGCCGCAAGGTCGTCGCCTCCAACCGCAAGGCCCGCCACAACTACGCCATCCTCGACACCTACGAGGCCGGAATCTCGCTGACCGGCACCGAGGTCAAGTCGTTGCGCGCCGGCCGGGCCTCGCTCGTCGACGCGTTCGCCCAGGTCAAAAACGGGGAAATCTACCTGTACGGAATGCATATTCCGGAGTACGCGCAGGGCACGTGGACCAACCACGAACCGCGCCGGGCCCGCAAGCTGTTGCTCAAGCGAATGGAAATCGATCGGCTGATGGGCAAGGTGCAGGAGAGCGGCCTTACCCTGGTGCCGCTCGCGGTCTACTTCTCCGATGGCTGGGCGAAGATCGAGATCGGGCTGGCCCGCGGCAAGCGGTCCTACGACAAGCGCCAGGATCTCGCCAAACGCGACGCGGACCGGGAGATCACCCGCGCGATGGGCCGGCGCAGCAAGGGCATGGCGGACTGACGCTCGGGGAGGGGCGGACGACGTGGCTCGGCATCGCCTCGACGTGCTGATCGAGGAGGAGACCGGCGGGGTGCCGGCACCGCGGCGGTTCCGCCGGATCGTGGTGATCGCGTTCGGCGTCGGGCTCGGCGTGCTGATCGGCGTCACGGCCTGGGCCGTCACCCGGGGCGGCGGGCCGGCAACGTTGTCCGGCGGGGCGGGGGACACGGCGACGAGTACGCCGGACGGGTCGGACCTGCCGTACACCGCCGGAGTGGGTAGTGGTCTGCCCGGACCCACGCGCCCGCCCTCGGTTCCGCCGCCGCGTACCCTGCCGCCCGGGCTCGTTGCGGTGTTCGCCGCGGACTACGAGACGACCTCTCAATCGGCCGGCGGGTTCCGGGGTGAGGTGTCGGTACGCAACACCGGCACCGGGTCCGGCCAGTGGACGGTGGTGGTGGTACTGCCACCGGCGGCGAACCTGGCCGACGTGTGGAACGCCCGGTACGAGCGGACCGGCCGCACCGTACGCTTCCACGGCCTGGCCGACCTCGCCGCCGGCCAGACCACCAGCTTCGGGTTCCGGGTGGACACCAAGCAGCCGGCGACCGGTCCCGAGTCGTGCTCGATTGACGGGCGCCCGTGCGGCTAGCCAGGCGAACGCGGTAGGCTTGGTCGTTACATCACACCAGGGGGTGACAGGTTTCGACTGCGTACGTTGAGGCAGGGGAAGCGAGCCGAGGAAGCCGACGCCGTCTCGTTAATCGATGTCGGAAACCAATAAGCGCCAGCGAAAAGCGCGCTGACTTCGCCCTCGCCGCCTAGGCGGGGAGCGGGTCTG
>DASRRF010000769.1:0-1854 GCA_035695905.1 Micromonosporaceae bacterium
CAGGAGTCCCAGCGGCGGACCTGGTGCTGTCGAGGCCGATGGCCTTGCCGGTTTGGAAGCAGGTCTCGATGCGCCACCGGGTGCCGGCGACGGTGACCAGCACCCGCAGGGGCACCGGTTGGGGTGAGAAGCAGCGGTCGAAGGCCAGCTCGCCGTCGCTGATCCGGCATCCGATGGGCAGCGTGTGTTGCCCGGTGGCCTCATCGGCCGGTGCGGTGATGGCGATCCAGGCCCAGTCGTAGTCCCGGTCGCCTTTGGCCCCGGTTCCAGCGGACAGTCGGTTCCACGCCCGGCTCGGCGGGGTGGCGGCCAGCCGGTTGGCGCGGACCGGGCCGTCGGCGGCCAGAGCGGTGCCCCGGTGGCTCTTCGCCACGGCCAGGACGTACCCGACCCCGCGGGTTTGCAGGTCGCGACGCAGGTGAGCGTCACCGCCGTAGAACTCGTCCGCGGTGGCCCACGCGGCCGGCACCTGCGCGTCGAGGGCGCGGGTGAGCATCGGTCTGGCCAGGGCGATCTTCGTGGCGAACGTGACCTCGTCGGGCACCCCGGCCGCGGTGCGGCGGCCCGGGTCGTCGGCCCAGCACCGCGGCAGGTAGATCTCCCGGTCGATCAGCGTGTACCCGCGCGGGGTGGCGTACCCGCAGAACACCGCGACCTGGGCGTTGTCGATCCGTTCCGGCGGTGCCGGTGTAGTGGCGCTGCACGCCCACGCTGTGCTCGCCCTTCGTCAGATCGCCGGTGTCATCGATGATCAGCACACCGGCCGGTCACCGAGCCCGTCGACCACGTAGCCACGCACGTCATCGCGGACCGCGTCGGCGTCCCAGACCGCCTCGCCCAGCAACCGCTGCATCCGGTGCGGGCTGGCATCTCCGGCCTGCTCGGCCACCTGCCAACACGACCGGGTTTCCCCATCGGACAGCAACCCGAGCAGGAACGAGCGCGCCTGCCGGCGCGGCTCCACCCGACGAAACCGGCCCGCGACCCTCGCGAACCCAGTGTCGAACTCAGCCAGCCAGCCCGCGGCGTCTACGCTGTGCCCAGCGGCCGCCGCACGATATTCGATTGTCTCCACAAGTCATCGATGATCAACCGGCGGCCGTCTCCATGCCCGCAGGCGCTGTACCTGCCGAATATTGCGTCCGCGCTGGTTGGTGGCACTTTCGCGTCGCGGAATCGATCTCGGCTGCTCTCCCCGTGTCCTGCATGTTCATCGTCGTCGGTGACTACGCGATGATGCCGCCTCATGCTGCTGCGCCTGGCGTACCTGGGCATCACCAACGCGTTCATACTTCTTCGGCTGCTGCCGGGCAGCGACTGGGACAAGGACGCGGAGATCCTCGCGTTGCGCCATCAACTCGCGGTACTGCAACGCCAGCTCGACGGACAGCGGGTCCGGTTCGAGCCAGGCGATCGGGCCTGGCTGGCCGCTCTGCTACACCAGTTGCCCCGACCCAGCCTGCACCGTCTGCGGCTGCTGGTCCGGCCCGACACGATCCTGCGCTGGCACCGTGACCTGCATGCCCGCGGCCACGCGGCGGTATCGCGGCCCCGCCGGCGAGGCCGGCCCCGCACCGTCCGCTCGATCCGGGCGCTGGTCCTGCGCCTGGCGGCGGAGAACCCGTCCTTGGGGGTACCGGCGGGTGCACGGAGAACTGCTCACCCTCGGAATCAAGGTCGCGGCATCCACGGTCTGGGAGATCCTGGGCGAGGCCGGGATCGATCCGGCCCCGGACCGGGCCGCCACGACCTGGACGCAGTTCCTACGTTCGCAAGCCGAGGCGCTGCTAGCCGCGGACTTCCTCGAGACGATCACGCTGACCGGCACCCGGATGTACGTCCTGGCCGTCATCG
>DASRRF010000770.1:0-2187 GCA_035695905.1 Micromonosporaceae bacterium
TGCGGCGCTGTACCTGGCCGCCCCCGGTCTCGCCCGGGCCGGGTACGCGGACACCCTGCGGGTACTGGCGATCTGCCTGCCGGTGGCGGTACTCGCCGACGCGCTCCTCGGCGCCACCCGCGGACTGCGGATGTTCGGCCCGACCGTACTGCTCGACCGCCTGCTGCGCCCAGCGCTCCAACTCGCCGGGGTGGCGGCGCTGCTCGCCTTCGCGGCCGAGTTCGCGGGGCCGGGTTGGTACGCGCTGGCCTGGGCGTGGCCGTACCTGCCGGTGGCCGCGCTCGCCGCGCTGGCGCTGCGGCGAGCACTTCCCTCCACCGTGGACAGCTCTACTGTGGATGGCGCAAGAGCCGTCCGGAGAGCGTTTTGGGGGTTCACCGCGCCGCGCGCGCTCGCCAGCGTGGCCCAGGTCGCGCTGCAGCGGGTGGACGTACTGCTGGTCGCCGCGTTGGCCGGACTCGCCGCGGCCGCCACGTACGCGGTCGCCGGCCGGTTCATCGTCGGCGGCCAGGTGGTCAACCAGGCCATCTCCCAGGTGATCCAGCCCCGCCTGGCCGAACTGCTCGCGGCCGGCGACCGGGACGGGGCGAACCTGCTCTACCAGACCGCGACCGGGTGGCTGGTGCTCGCAACCTGGCCTCTCTACCTGTGTGTCATCGGGCTCGCACCGGCCTACCTCCGGCTGTTCGGGGACGGGTACCTCGGCGGCACCACGGCGGTCGTCGTGCTGGCCAGCGCGATGCTCGTGGCGACCGGCTGCGGGATGGTGGACATGGTGCTCGCGATGGGTGGGCGGACCAGCTGGAATCTGGCCAACGTGCTGCTCGCGCTCGCGGTCAGCATCGGCGCGAACCTGGTCCTGGTACCCCGGTTCGGGGTGACCGGCGCGGCGGTCGCGCTGGCCTCCGCGGTGCTGGTGAACAACCTGGTGCCACTGGCGCAGATCGCCGTCGCGCTTCGACTGCACCCGTTCGGCCCGGGCTCGCTCGCCGCGGCCGGTCTCGCGGTCGGCTGTTTCGGCGTACTCCCGTTGACGATCTGCGGTGTGGCCGGCAGCGGCCCGGCGGCGCTCGGTGGCGCGGGCGCGGCGGCCGTCCTCGGCTACCTCGCCGGAGCCGCCCGGCTGCGACGCGTGCTGCGGCTGGATCGGCTGCCGGCCATGCGGCGGGCACAGGCCTGAGCGAACAGAGGAGAACGATGCGGGCGGACTACAGTGACATCTTCCGGGATACCGCGGCGGTCGAGAAGTACGACGGCGTGGTTTACGCCCCGGACAGCTACGCCTCGGCAGTCAACCGGCGGCAGCGGGCGTACCTGCGCAGCCTGGCGCGGCGGGCGTTTCCGTTCCGCCGGCCGGTTCAGCACGACTTCGCCTGCGGTACCGGCCGGGCGATCCGGCTCCTGCAGGGGCTGGTCCGATCCGCGCACGGGTACGACACGTCACCCGCCATGCTGGCCAAGGCGCGCGCGAATGACGTTTACGCACAGCTGCACGAGATCGCCGAGTCCGGTCCGGCACCACAGCCCGCTACCGCCGAGACGCCGGCGCTGGTGACCGTGTTCCGGTTACTGCTCAATGTGGACGATGCAGTACGCGATCGGGCGATGGCCTTCGCCGCGCAGGCCCTGCCGCATTACGGCTCGGGCCTGCTGGTCGTGGAGAACCACGGCAACCGCCAGTCGCTGCGCCACCTGCGGCACCGGCGCCGGGCCGGTGACCCGTGGTTCGCCGAACTGTCGCATGACGAGGTGGCCCGGCTGCTCGACCGGCACGGCTTCGCGGTCGTCGAGCGCCGCGGGTTCGCGTTGCTCACCCGGGGGTGGTACGCCCGGCGGTGGCTGCGCCCGGTGGCCCGGTTCGTCGACGACCTGGCGGTCCGGATCCGGCCGCTCGGCGGGTACGCGGTAACGGTGTTGTACGTGGCCCGCCGGGTGCACGCCAACCAGCCGGACACCCGGACGCAGCCGCAGCACCCGGACGCCTGCACGTGGTGAGGCCAGCGCGGGTTGCCGGGTACGCCATCGTCGCCGCCTTCCTGCTGGCCGGCTGCACGTCACACAACCCCGATCCGCGGCCGAGCCCAGTACCGCCCACTGTGGATGGTGCGCCGCAGCGCATCGCGTTGAACCGCGGGCCGTTCAAGGCGGGTCCGGTGCCGGTACCGGCCGTCGGCGCGTACGTCGGCG
>DASRRF010000771.1:0-2442 GCA_035695905.1 Micromonosporaceae bacterium
CAGGCGCCCGGCCACCTGTGCGGTGGACGCCACGTCGGTACGCCCGGCGAGACCGTCGTAGAGCCCCATCGTTCCCTCGATCACCGCGATCCCGGCACCCGCGGCGCCGTACTCGAACAAGGGGCCGACCCGCTGCGCGCCGACCAGTTGCGGATCGAGGTTGCGCCCGACCCGCCCGGCGGCCAGGCCGAGGTAGGCCGCGTCGATGTGATCGGGACCGATCTTGAAGCCGGCCGGGTTCAGCCCGCGTGCGGCGAACGCCCCGAGCAGGCCGATCGCAACCGCGGTCTTGCCGTGCCCGGACGAGGGCGCGGACACCACGATGCGAGGGATGGCGGTCATCTGACGGCTCCTTCTCACCTGGCGTACCGGACGACACCTGGCGTTCCGGACGATACCCCGGATCGGCCACCCGGGCCTGCCGGCGGCGGCGTGGACCGCCCGCATCGAGCGGCGAACGGCTGTGATCGACATCACCCGGGTACCCTCAGGCCGTGCAGTCTGCCGGCCCGCGCCCGTGGGGCTTCCTGGTCACGCCCCGCTGGCTGGGCCTCGCCGCGCTGATCGCCACCCTGTCCACGGTCATGGTCGGACTCGGCCTGTGGCAGCTGGATCGCTACCATCAGCGCTCCACGATCAACGCCCGGATCGACGCGGCCACCGCCGCCAGCGCGGCTCCGATCGAGGCGGCGTTGCCCGCGCCGGCGCCCGGCGGTGGTGCTGCCCCGGACGCGACGACCGCTTGGACGATGGTCACCGTCACCGGCGTGTACGACCCGGCGCACGAGCTGCTGGCGCGCGGCCGGACGGTGGACGGCCGGGTCGGGTTCGAGGTGCTCACCCCGCTGCGCCGGCCGGACGGTTCGGCGGTACTCGTCGACCGCGGCTGGCTGCCTCCCGCGCCGGCCGGGATGGGCGCCCGCCCGGACGTACCGGCCGCGCCGACCGGCCCGGTCACCGTGGTCGGCCGGGTACACCTCACCGAGAGCCGGTCCGGCGGCGTGGATCAGGTCAACGGCCAGCCGGAGGTACGCCGGATCGGCGTGCCGGCGATCGCGCGGACGCTGCCCTACCCGGTCTACGGCGCCTACCTGCTGCTCGACACGCAGACGCCGGCGGCCGGCGCGCGCCTGGTCACGGTCCCGGTCGCACACGAGAACGCGGCGCAGAACGCCGGTTACGTCGTGCAGTGGTGGCTACTGGCCGGGATCGTGCTGGTCGGCTTCGGCTACCTGGCCCGCCGCGAGGCGGCCGACCGGCGCGAGGCCACCAACCGGCGCGGGGCCGCCCACCAGCGCGGGCCCGCCGACCGCGGCGCCGCCGGCGGACCTGGCGGACCGTCCACTATGGACGAAGGCGGACCGCACAACGTCCGCGATATCGTCTCGGCATGAGCTACCCCGGGACCCCGCCCCCGGCCGTGCCGGTGATCGCGCAGATCGGCGAGATCCAGGTGACGCCGACCGCGGTACGCACACCGGCCGGCGAGTTCCCGTTGGCCGGGACGGCCTGGCAAGTGACCGAGCAATGGCTGCCCGAGCAACGGATTCCGGGCTGGGCGGTGGTGGTGACGGTGCTCGGGTTCTTCTGCGTCGGTCCATTCAGCCTCCTCTTCCTGCTCGCCCGGCACACGGTCTACCGCGGGCTGGCTCAGGTGACCGTGAACAGCCTGACCCAGCAGTACGTGACCATGCTGCCGATCGCCGATCCGGCCCAGCTACAACACGTCCAGCATCAGGTGAACTACGTCCGCTCGCTAGCCGGTATCTGACCGTCCACTGTGGATGCTTCGGACCATGTCGATGGTGTCCGCCTCGTCCGCCGGCTTGTCGTCCCGGTACCGCAGCACCCTGGCGAACCGCAGCGCGACGCCACCGGGGTAGCGCGGGCTGGTCTGCACCCCGTCGAACGCGATCTCCACCACCAGCTCGGGGCGTACGGTGACCAAAAAATCGGTACGGGTCACCGCGCGGGCCAGCAGCTGCTCGGTCTGCCAGCGCAACAGCTCGTCGGTCAGCCCCTTGAACGTCTTGCCGAGCATCACGAAGCCGCCGGTCCGCGGATCCCGCGCACCCAGATGCAGGTTGGACAGCCAACCCCGGCGCCGGCCGTGCCCCCACTCCGCGGCGAGCACAACCAGATCCAGCGTGTGCCGGGGCTTCACCTTCACCCAGGCGCCGCCGCGCCGGCCCACGTCGTATGGCGCTTCGACGTCCTTGACCACCACGCCCTCGTGGCCGGCCGCCAGCGCCGCCGCGTACGCGGCATCCGCTTCCTCCACTGTGGACACCGTGGTCCGCGCAACGAGCTGGGGTACGGGCACGGCCCCGGCCAGCGCGGCCCAGCGGACCCGGCCGGGCTCGTCGATCAAATCCGCGCCGTCGAGGTGCAGCACGTCGAAGTAGTACGGCGTGAGCGCCGCGGCCTCGCGCCGCTGGGCGG
>DASRRF010000772.1:0-2833 GCA_035695905.1 Micromonosporaceae bacterium
CGAGGTGGATACGGCGACCGGTGAGCTGCCCGCCGGACAGTTCGATGAGCTGCTGGGCGAGCGGACCAGGCTGGTCGCGGTGACCGCGGCGAGCAACGCGCTGGGCACCCGCCCGGACGTGGCTACGATTGCCGCGAAGGCGCACGCTTTCGGCGCACTGATGTTCGTGGACGGGGTGCACGCCACACCGCACGTGTCGACCGACGTCGCCGCGCTCGGCGCGGATGTCTACGCGACGAGCGCATACAAGTGGTGCGGGCCGCACATCGGCGCACTGATCGCGGATCCGGGCCTGCTCGACCGGTTGCGGCCGGAGAAGCTGGTGCCGTCGCCGGACACGGTGCCGGACCGGTTCGAGCGGGGCACGGCGCCGTTCGCCGATCTGGCCGGGGTGACCGCGGCCGTGGACCACCTGGCCGGGCTGGATCCGGCCGCGACCGGGTCGCGCCGCGAGCGGCTCGTCGCCTCCATGACCACCGTCGAGGAGTACGAGCAACGCCTGTTCGCCGAGTTGTGGAGCGGACTTCAGGCCATCCCGTACGTCACCACGTACGGCAAGCCGGCCCGGCGTACCGCCACCGCGTACTTCACGGTAGCCGGACGCAGTCCTCGCGAGGTCGCCGAGCACCTGGCATCCCGGCGGGTCAACGTGTGGGGCGGGCACAACTACGCCTGGGAGCTGACCGGTGTGCTCGGTATCCGGGACTCCGGCGGCGCGGTACGGGCCGGACTGGTCCACTACAACGATCACTCCGATGTGGAGCGACTGCTGGCCGGGGTACGCGAACTCGCCTGACAGAATGGCGTCGTGGTAGACCCTGCGGCGGTGGCCGCGCTACGCGACGAGGTGCTCGACTGGCGGTTCCGGGCGGTGCCGGCCTCGTGGCACGGCCGTACCATCGGCGAAGTCCTGTCCGCACGGCCGCGGCTGTTCGAGGACGAGGGGCCGGATGGGCCGGTCGCCGCACTGGACGAGTCGGCGCTCGCGCACAACCTGCGGGCGATGGCCGACTGGTGCACGCGCGCCGGTGTCTGGATCGCGCCACACGGCAAGACCACGATGGCTCCGCAGCTCGTCACCCGGCAGATCGGCGCGGGCGCGTGGGGCGTGACGGTGGCCTCGCTCGCCCAGGCCAGGATGCTGCGGGCATTCGGGGTCAACCCGATCGTGGTGGCCAACGAGGTTGTCGCCGGGCTGCGCTGGGTTGCTGAGGAACAGCGCGCCGATCCTGAGTTCCGGTTGCTGTGCTGGGTGGACTCGCCGGACGGGGTGGCGCTGCTGGAGGCGGGGCTGGCCGGCAACACCGCGCCGCGCCCGCTCGATGTGCTCGTTGAAGTCGGGGTTCCCGGCGGCCGCACCGGTTGCCGGTCGCTGGATGCGGCGGTCGAGGTGGCGCGGTCCACTGTGGCCGCACCACACCTGCGGCTGGCCGGCGTGGCCGGGTACGAAGGCGTGCTGGACGAGGTGACCGCGGTCGACGCATTCCTGGACAGGTTGCGGGACACCGCAGTCCGGCTCGACGCGCTCGGGCTGTTCGACGATACGGACGAGGTGCTGCTCAGCGCCGGCGGCAGCGCGTTCTTCGATCGGGTCGCGGAGAAGCTGGGCACGGCGCTGGCAAGGCCCGCCCGTACGGTGATCCGCAGCGGTTGCTACCTCACCCACGACAGCGGCTACTACGCGCGGCTGACCCCGGCCGCCCGGCACGCGACCGGCGCACCGCAGTTCCGCGATGCGCTGCGCGTCTACGCCCGGGTGCTGTCCCGGCCCGAACCTGGTCTGGCGCTGCTCGGTGCGGGCCGCCGGGACCTGCCGTACGACCAGGACCTGCCGGTGCCGGTGGGGCGTCCGGGCTGGCGGGTCACCGCGCTGAACGACCAGCACGCGTTCGTTGCGGTCGACCCGGACGACGCGGTACGGGTCGGCGAGTGGGTGCCGCTCGGCGTCTCGCACCCGTGCTCGTTGTTCGACCGGTGGAACCTGCTGCCGGTCACCGACGGCGAGACCGTGGTCGACCTCGTGCGGACGTTCTTCTAGCGAACCGGGATGAAGATGCGCATGACCGAGGGGCCGCGGTTGGCCCACAGGTGGTAGGGGATCGCCCGCAGCTCGACCGTACGCCCGGCCGGAGCCGGCATCTCGTCGAGCGATGCCCATCCGGTCCGCGCCCAGGCCGAGTCGTCGCGCAGCACCCCCCGGCCGACGGCCACCACGACCGGCTCGCCGAGCACCTCACCGTCCTCTTCGGACAGTGGTGAGTCCACCAACAGCTCGACCCGGTTGAGGTCGACACCGTCGGCCTGGTCGGGGCTCTCGAAGCAGTAGACCAGCGGGCCGCGCTCGACCGCGACCGTACCGCGTACCGCGTCGACGGCCGGATGGGAGACCGTCAGGCGCAGCGGCATCGGCATCGACAACGCGACGACATCGCCGGCGCGCCAGGCCCGGCAGATGTCGACGTAGCCGGTGGTCACCGTCACCGGCTCGCCGTTGACCGTCACGGTCGCGCCGCGGCACCAGCCGGGTACCCGCAACGACAGCGTCCACTGTGGATCCGGTGTACCGGTGACGGTCACCTCGACCAGACCGTCGAGCGGGTACCGGGTAGCCACCGCGAGTGACACGGCCCCGGCCGCGATGGTCGCCGGCAGGTACTGGTGCAGCTGCACACCGGCCTCGGTGTGGGTGGCGACGTAGCCGCCGAGCGAGGCGACGGTCCGCATGATGTTCGGCGGGCAGCACGCGCACTCGAACCACCGCGGCCGGGTACCCGGCGCCTCGGCCCGCTGCGGCCTCGTCTCGGTCGGCGCGGCCGGCCGGGCCACCCGGCGC
>DASRRF010000773.1:0-3066 GCA_035695905.1 Micromonosporaceae bacterium
TCTCGCTGAGCCATCTCAACTCCGGTGCGACACCTACGGGATCGCGGCGAGCCGGATCTATGGGCACCGGGACTTTCTGGCCACCGACTGCCCGGGTGACGTGCTCTAGGCCAAGCTCCCGCAACTGCGTACGGACGTGGCGGGCAGGCTGAGCCAAAGACGGCAGTCACGCGGTCCCGGTGGACCAGCGCAACGGTGGTGGCGCGTGGCACTCGATCGGCACGTTCGCGCTGGCCGCGGGTGACTACAACGTCGTGGCGGTCAGCCGCTGGACGTCCGGCACGGGGTACGTCATCGCCGACGCGGTGCGCATCACCAGGGTCTGATCCCGAGGCAAGATGGCAGCATGGAACACCACCGTCACCACATGCCGCGACCCGTGCGACGATGGCGCCGGATCCGGCACCTGGTCAAGCCGCACTCGCATGACGCCACGGACAAGGTGGACGCCGCCCTGGAGACGAGCGCGGACGGCATCCGCGCGGTGTGGATATCGCTGGCCGCGCTCAGTGCGACGGCGGTCGCCCAGGCGGCGATCGTCGTGCTGTCGGGCAGCGTCGCGCTGCTCGGGGACACGCTGCACAACGTCGCCGACGCGCTGACCGCGCTGCCGCTGGGCGTCGCGTTCCTGCTCGGCCGCCGGCCGCCGACCCGGCGCTACACGTACGGCTTCGGTCGGGCCGAGGACCTGGCCGGCATCGCGATCGTGGTGTTCATCGCGGCCTCCGCGGGGCTGGCCGGGTACGAGGCGATCCGCCGGCTGCTGCACCCCGCGGACGTGTCCTACCTGTGGGCGGTCGCCGCGGCCGGGCTGATCGGCTTTGCCGGCAACGAAATTGTCGCGATCTACCGGATCCGGGTCGGCCGGCGGATCGGCTCGGCCGCGCTGGTCGCCGACGGGCTGCACGCCCGTACCGACGGGTTCACCTCGCTCGGCGTACTGGCCAGCGCGGGCGGGCTGGCGCTGGGCTGGCGGTGGGCCGACCCGGTGGTCGGGTTGGCCATCACCGCGGCGATCCTGGTCGTCCTCGCGGACGCGGCGGGGCAGGTCTACCGCCGGCTGATGGACGCGGTGGACCCGCATCTGGTGGACACCGTCGAGCGTCTGCTCAAGGAGACCGATGGGGTACGCGGGATCGGCGCGGTACACCTGCGGTGGATCGGGCACCAGCTGCGGGCGGAATGCGAGATCGTGGTCGAGCACACCCTGTCCGTCGTCGAATCGCACGCGATCGCGGTAGACGCGGAACATCGCCTGATTCACGCCGTACCCCGGCTGACTGTCGCTTTTGTACACGCGGACCCGGCGGCGCACGCCGGCACCGACCATCACGAACCGGTTGCGCACCATCGGCAGAACCCGGCCGCGCGGTAGGGTCGCCGCCATGCGGTTCGAGGTCAGCCGGGTGCTGGACGCGATAGAACTGCGCCTGACCACCGACCCGGCGGTGGCCAGGGGCGTGGTGGACCTCGCGGAGGTCCTGCGCTACGCGGATCTGGACGGCGGCCGGGCGGCCAGCCTGCTCCGGCTCGGGCAGGTGGTCGACGCGCTGGCCCGGTTGCTGGCCGACCAGAGCGCAACGGTATACACGGTGGTGGATCGCTCGGTGCTCTCCGACGGCGACCTGACCTCCAACGAGCGGATGGTGATCCGCCGGTGGGCCGACGACGGGCTGGTCGAGGTCGTCCAGGCGGCCGGCGACCGGGTCTTCGAGGTGGCCGACCTGACCGGCCTTCCGGTGCTGAGTCGCCGCGATCCCGGGCGCCTCGCGGAGGCGTACCCGTGGCTCATCAACGACCTCGGACGCCTGCTCAAGCCGGTCGCCGGTGGTGGCGGCACGATGCTGGTCGGTGCGGCCGGGGTGGCCACCTCCGGCGCGTCGACCCACCCGTTCCTGTCCCGGCTGTGGCAGTGCCCCGAAACCGGGTGCGAGCTGTTCGGTCCGGACCGCATGGCCGGCCAGCCGCCACCGCGGATCCGGGCCGGCGTCCCCACCTGCCCCCGGCACGAACACCGGCTCGCGGACGGCGGGCCGCGGCCGGCCAGCGTGACCCTCGCGGTCCGGATCGGTGGCGTGGTCCGGCACCGTTTCGCGGTCACCGCGGGGACCGCGGTGACCGTCGGGCGGGAGCCGACCGAGGCGCCCGCGGTGCGCCTGGGCGTGTGGTTACCGGAGGATGCCCGGATGATGGTCAGTCGCAACCATCTTGTCGTGACGCTCGGCCCCGCGGGGGTCGAGGTCCGCGATTCAAGCACGAACGGCACGGTGGTACGGACTCCAGCCGGGCCGGACGGGTCCACAGAGGAGGTTCGACTGTCCCGAGGGGACAGTCACGTCCTCGGTGACCGGGATGTCGTGGAGGTCTACGACGACGTCGAGCTGGCCAGGCCGGGGCGCTGGCGGACCGGTGGGATGGTGGAGGCCAGGTCGGTAATGGCGGACGCGCCAACTGTGGCAATGCGGATGCCGAACGGCTGACGCGGACTATACGTCCACATCGGACTGTACATCCACATCGGACGCTCTCCGGTATCGAAATCAGTCGGTCGGCCGTACCATCCGGGCATGGCTGGACGTACCCGTACTGTCACCGGTGCCGGGATCATCGCAACGGTGGCACTTGTCCTGATCTTCGGAAACCAGGCCTTCACCGAGTGGGCGGATCGGCACACTAGCGCCTCGACCGGGTGGGGCTGGTTCATGCGCGTGCTCAGCTGGCCGCGGTGGACCATCGGTGGCCCGGTCCGCGATATGCTGCGCGACGACCTGCGCGCGCTCCTGCTCATTGCTTTCGTCGCAGTGATCCTCGGCATGTTCGGTAAGGCGGTCTCCGGCGGCGCGGGTGGGTTCCTCCTCGGCTGGTCGGCGCTCATCTTTGCCTCCGCGCTTGCCGCCTTCCTGACCGCGTTCATCAACTCGAACGCATCCCTGCTCGGTGGGTTCACCGCAGCCGCGGCCGGCTCGACCTACGGCTTGTTCGCCGGCTGGATCGTCGGGGCGCTGACCGGTACGGCCAAGGGCGCCGGATCCTGAGCGGCATCGGGTCGGGGGGGGGGGGGGGGGG